>JAFGRO010000025.1 GCA_016935095.1 Candidatus Woesearchaeota archaeon | reverse complement strand
TTAGAAAAATTACAGGCAAGAAGGGAAGATGCTCAGAGACAATTAAAATATGTTTGTTCTTTGGCAGGAGATGATCGAATAAAAGCATTTCTTTTAAATCAAAATCACTATCCTGAAATTAGAAATGTTGTAGAATTTCTAAAAGATCCATGTGAAGGATACCAAGCAATACCTTCTCCGTCTTATGAGGATATCCAAAATATTTATAGAAGAGTTGTCAGAATATATATTGATTTTATTTTTAGTAAGCCACAACATGCAAATTTATTATATGTTGATAGTAACCATGTAATTGATGCCTTATTAAGAGGTTTAGGAATTTGTGCACAATGTGCCTCACTTCATCATACTTTTCGAATTGGAGCTGCTGTTATGCATCCTAGTTTTATTAATAGACTCTATGAATTGAATTATAGTTCTCAAAGTGGATTATGGAAACCAAATGATACTCATAAAGATACACCTTCAATATATAGAGTTGGAACGGAACAAAGACAAACAGGTTATTTAAGAAGAGCCTTAACAATGGTTACAAATGCTATAGGACTTAAATAATTTATACCTATTCAAAGAAAGTTCCGACATGTCAGAACTTTTTGAGTTCTGAACATGGTCAGAACTTCGCAGAGCGAATTTCCGACACACTGAGAAATTTCTTTTAAATTTCTGGTGTGGCCAGAAATTTGTGAAACAAATTTCCGACACATTTATAAACAATCCACATTTTCTCAGTTTAAGAAATGGGCAGAATAAAGACTAAGAAAATTAAGGCATTTACAGAAGAACTAGTTAGAACTCACGGCGACAAATTTAAAGAAGACTATAATTCAAATAAGGGAATTATAGAAGAAGTTGCAGATATCCCTTCTAAAAAGATGAGAAACATTATTGCAGGGTATGTCACGAGACTAACTAAAACAAGAAAAGACTTATGATTTTCACTTACATGTGAAGGAGGTACAACACAAATGGCAGACGACAATACCATTTTCATTGGAAACAAGCCATTTATGAACTACGTTACGGGTGTAGTGATGCAGTTTACAACTAAGAACGAAGAGCAGGTATTAGTCAAGGCACGCGGCAAGTTTATAAGCAGGGCAGTGGATGTAGCAGAGGTTGCAGCAAAAAGATTCTTAAACGGTCAAGTGGACGTCAAAGACGTTAAGATTGACTCAGAAGAATTTGAAAACAAGGAAGGCAAACAAGTAAGAGTATCAACAATAGAAGTTTTGCTTCAGAAGAAGTAAAGTTTGTTTTTTCTAATTTTTGTGAAAGTTTTAAATAGTTTAAAGAGTAAAAATATTAAAAGGGTAAGTTAATTCTAATGATTATGGGCCTGTAACCTAACCTGGATTAATTGTTACAGAAAGGGTAGTCGGCTTCGGACCGATTTGTGGGGGTTCAAATCCTCCCAGGCTCACTTTTTTTATTTGGACTACTCGCCGTGTTTTTAGGCAATGTAGTCTAACCTTTTATCAAAAGGTTAAACAAAAACCATAAGGAGGGCATAAATCCCTCCGATGAACTTCTGTTGTTCGGACTATTTCTCCAAAGGAGAATATAGTCCTTGATGTGTTTCCCTTAAGGCTTTTTTAAAGGCTTAGTTCAAAAAGGCCATAACCACCTCGGCAAAATATCCTCTACCGGAAGGTCTCCAAGTCCCAGCTGATAATTGTATTTAAACCTGTTCAGGAGATCAATCTTTTTTGCAGCCAAATATAAGATAGAAAATACTACAACAGATGCTGTCCCAATTAATAAACCAGGGATTGGACTTATTCCTTCAGTTTTTTCATAATCATATTCACCAACACCTTCACCAACACCTGAAGGTGTTGGTGTCAATGTCGCCGGAACAACAGTTGAATCAGGAGTTTGAGAAGGGATTAATGATGGAACAGCAGCTGTTGAAAGGGGTATTGGAGTTGAAATTGGAGTTGTAGTAGGTTCCTGATTTAGTAAACAGTTTCCTGTAGCATCCCTACCATAAGTTACTCTCTGGCCATTATGTTCAAAAGCTATATCAACAGGATAGCATCTGCCATTTCCAACAGCAAGGTATTTACCATCTTCATTGCCATAACATTGTGTCCTTTTATCACATATTAGCTGAGGCAGGGCATTAACATCTGTTCCTGGATCTGAACAAAGTGATACTACACGACCAGGAGGAATTAAATTATCTTTTATATATTCAATCGAGTAAGGCCCTCCTTCTTCTAGCAAGGACCTCACAACTTGTATTCCCGCATCTGTTAAACACAAATTTGCATTTTTTTTATTTTCACATACTAATTCATCGTGAGTAGATGATTTTAATCCGGAGGACTGATATCCTTCAGGACAGGTTTCAGGGAGTTCAGGCCCTTCGCCCTGTAATAAACAGTCTAATGAAACTGTGTCTGCTTCATATTCAATAGTATGTCTGCCTTCTTCCGGAGCGGCAGCATGTGCCTCTACAGTATTATGGACATAGGAAAGATTAACCAGAACTAATGTGCCTAAAGTACTTAAAGCTAAACCTGCTTTTACTCTGTTTCTTGATAAAGTGGATAAAGTGGAATTCACAAATCTTTCTAATTCAGGATGTCTAGCTATATAATCATCTATGCTTTGTCTTAATCCATCAAATAAACCATGTGTGGAAGATTGTTCTGGAGAAATCCCAGCAGAAAGGGTATATCCACTCCCTGATTCTGCATCTTGTGTTGTATCTTCAACTGATAATGGAACTTCTGCTGGTTGATAACCCTGAGGCGATTTAAATTCGAAACCATTTGCTTCAAGTGCTGCTTTTGTGACAGAATAGGCCCAAAGAGGGACCTGACCTTCATAAATAGGACATGTTCCTGGTTGAGGACCTGGTTGAGATGGATTTGGGTCTGGCATTTTTAACAAATTTAGCGAATTTCGCATTAAGCGAACACTATCTTATATTTAAATATATATACTGTTTAAACATTTGGAGTCTTAGAAAGAATTTATGAAATTTTATTTCACTTTTCAACAAATTCAATTGCTCTCTTCTTTATCTACAATTTATTATCTTATTTTATCTAGCTTTCTTCCCAATCTCAATAAGATAGCCTATATAACTCACTACAAGAAGCCCGATAAAAATAACTGTAAAATAATCATTTACAAACGAAGAAATCATTGCAATTGCTTCCAGATTAAGAAATTTATTTACCAAGTCCATTATCTGCACAATAAAGTAAATTATCATAATTCCTGCAACTGTGCTTAATAAAGGCGCAATTACTCCCAAAGTTAGATTAAATTTAGAGAAATAATTTGCATAAGTTGTTATTAGAGAAATAAACAACAGAAGCAGCATATTATTCCATATTAGATTAATAATACCTTCTAATACAATACTTCCAATAAAGAAATTTATTAATTTTAAAATAAAAATTATTAATACTACTCCAATTAAAGCAAGCAAACTGCCAAAAATAGGCATCAGAATTCTGAATATTGAAAATTGCCTATGTTTTTTCTTTTTCATTTTAGATCTGAGAGATCTGAGATAAATTCATTCAGCTGGGCATCATACCCTTTTTTTATATTGATAGAGCTCAGTCCGAACTCTGCAAGGCATTGTGCATTTTTTGCCATCTGTTTCATTGCATTTATTGTCCTGTTAATTCCTGAGTTGCTGCATGTGCAGAAAAATGCTGTTTTTTTATTCAGGATATTTTCATGCAAGACGGTTCTTATTGCAGGAGCCATTGTCCATCCCCATACTGGCGTCCCTATAATAACAAGCTCATAATCAGTGGGATTTTTTGCAAGGGGCTTAATTTTAGTCAGTCTCTTCTGCATAGCATCTTTTCCTGCTATTAAATAGCCTTTTGTTCCTTTCCTGTTTTTCAGATCAATAATTTCTTCAATGTCCGCTTCCAGTTTATTGGCAATTTTTTCAGCAACTTCCTTTGTGGTGCCTGTCCTTGAATAATAAACAACAAGCGTTTTCATAGTGTAAATCACCAATTTCAATGCGTATTTAATTCTTTTGTTTTAGTTCAGCTTTTTCAATAATGAATTTTGCTGAATGTCCAGATTCCTTAATTATTTTTGATTTGATAATATTAATCTCCTTTTTAAACATGGGCGAATCAATAACAAGGCTCTCAAACTCTCCTCCTTCGCCAGCAGGATTGAGCCTGTATTGCTTATTCAATTCAGCAAGATAATCAACATCTCTTCCTGTAATGGTTCTGCCCACAAATGTTTCATTAAGCCCTTCTGCAGCAACTGAACTCAAAATAAATTTAAAGCCATTTTTAAGCAATTCCCTCATATATTCTTCCTGGTCTTTATGCCATAACGGAGAAAAGCATTTTAGATCTAATTTTTCACATATTTTTTCTATTCTTTTTCTCTGGTAGTTTGAATAAAGCGCTCCTGTTATAATTCCTTTAATACTGAATTGTTGTTTTGCTTTTTTCAAAGCATCCTCCAAATCTTTTAACTCGTGTTCTTTTTCACCTTCTGTTTTCATGAAAAATATAGGGATTCCCAAAGATTCAGCCTGTAACTCAGCTAAATTTATGTTAGGGGTGTGAAACATATAGGAGTCAGGATTTTTGCTTTTAATTGTAATAAGGCAGGATATTTCATGGCCCTGCTTTTTCATCAAGTACATTGCATAATTCGAATCTTTTCCTGAACTGAATAAAACGCCTAGTTTCATTTTAAAAGTGAAATTAAATATCCCCTTTTGTAATTAAACTTATTTATTTTAGCTAATTTTGCAATTGCCTTATCAAAATTGCTTCCGTACTGCGCAGCCTTTTTTTTCCTAAGAGCGAATTCTTTTTTTAATCCAATTCTTAAAGCAGCTTCCCTTAAAATATATTTTTTGACATTATTTTTTATTTTATATTTTGAAGGGACCTGCATTGCTAATCTAATCAATTCCTTATCCAGAAAAGGGCACAAGAATTTTGCTTTGTATTTTTTTGAAATTAAGTAATCCCTTACTAAATCCCTTTCATACATACTTATCAGGCCGAACCAGCATTCTCTATTAATATCTGCAGAGAGCTCGTGCCTTTGATAGCCTGCAAATATCTCTTCAGAGCCTAAGCCTGAAAAAAATAATTTTATATTATCTTCCTGTGCAAGCTTAACACATGCCAGTTCAACAGCGCCTACACCGACATTGACTACATTAGCATAATCTTTGCCAAGGATTTCAGCAGTCTCTTTAATGATTGCTTCTGCTTCATCCAGTGAAAACAATTTTGCCTTTAGTTCAAATCCAAGCTCTTTTGCAGTCACCTTTGCATTCTCTAAATCTGTTGAGTTTTTTAAGCCGACAGTATAACAGATAAATTCTTTTTTTAATTTTTTACAGATATATGCTATTAAAGTTGAGTCAACCCCTCCTGAAAAAAATATCCCGAATTTTTCTTTTGGAATTCTTTTTTCAACTGCATTAATGAGTGCTTTTTCTAATTTTTCCAGGATTTCTTTTTTATTTTTGAGTTCAGTATTGGTTTTCAGGCTGTTGATTTGAGCTGTCCATTCCTGTTCCGGAATAAGCTGATTGTTTTGAAGGATTTGCATGATAATTTAAGAGAAAATTAGTTTTAGTTAAAAAGATTATTAAAAACATAAAAAATCTGTTTCTTATAGATAAAATATTTATAATCTAATTTAATTAAATAAGATAATATGAACTTAAAGATAATCTATATTATATTTCTTTTTAGTGGATTAGTTTTATTTATTGGTTGCAACAGTAAAACCACAGAGCCCTATGAAGGTTCTTATTTTCACATAATTGGCCCTACAAAGCTCAATGGAGAAACACGTAGTTGAAGAGGGAAAACTATGCTCAGGCGGATTTGTTGAAGTGAATAAAGAGGAAGGTGAAACGATTAAAATCCCTATTACAGCTGCCCATTGTACACATAAGCTAATTGGTAAAATTGGTGATGATAAAAAGATTGAATTTCATAGCAAGGATACCCAAGATAAAGATCTTACTTTTTTAATTGGATTTTCATTTGCACAACTAGGAGAATTTAATGGTGAATATAATCCATCTGAAAATGACGGGTCCAGTTATTATGGAGATGATGATGAGATAGTTTATAGTGGGGGACATGATATGGCAGCGTTTATTGAAAGAAATAATTATGATCCAAGTTTTTCATATTCCTTAATAGAGGATTATGAGTATGATAATGAAAAATTTTTAAATGAACTTTTAAGCAAAAAATTATATTATCTTACGACAGATAATAATGGAAAAAATCCAAAAAGAACAGAGATTATATGTATGGATTATGAGTCACCTACTGAAAAAGAAATTATGGAGAGTAAAGGGGAACTTAATGTATATTTTCAAAGTGACATAGCATCTGAAGAAGAAGATCATATTGCTTATTATGATGGTATTTTTATAGCAGATGTAAGATTCTCAATTTATTGTAAATACAAGGGCAATGGTGGACCTAGTGACAGTGGCAGTATAATTTTTGATGAAGAAGGCCATGCTATAAGTATTATTCAAAGAGGTGGTTTTACTATAGGTCCTTTCCAAAAAGGGATCCTAATAAAAAAACAAGTCGTAATCGAACATCCTGATCATTTTCATAGATTATTGATAAGATATGCTAATGAAGAAGATGAAATGGATAATAGTGCAATGATTTCAGAATCTACTCATCATGTAATTGATGTAGATAGTCTTCCTATCGCTACATAATCTTTTCTCAGTTAAAATAAAAAGGTTTTTAAAGTCTGAAAAAAATAAGATATGTCAATGAACAAGAAAATTCTGATTGCATTTCTGATTGTTTTCAGCATGGTTATTAGCGGGTGCTGTCCCGGCGGAGGATGTGATGGAGATGAAGATGCTATAAATGAAGCAGAATTAAAAGAAAAACTTGTTAAAAGCTCATTTTATATTAATAATTTAAAGGGAAGTAAAGTATGCAATGGAGGTTATGTTTTAGCAAATGAAAAAGAAATACCTATTACTGCTGCCCATTGCACTAATTTAGATGTTGCTCAAAAAGGAGGAAATGATATTGGAAATAATGAATATGGTTTCCAAATAGAGGGCGCAAGTTTATCAGGAGGTAGGGTTTATTTCAGAATTGGCTGTTCTTTTATTAAACTAGATTATGATAGCAGTTACATACCCATTGAACTTAAGAACAATATATATACTGGTGGTTTTGATTTAGTGGCTTTAACCAGACTTATGTGGGAAACAGGACGAGATACTCCTGAAAGAATTCGCTCAGAAAAAAATGTACCTAATTCATTATCTCTCACAAGTGATCCAGACCTGACTAATAAATTGTATTATTATCATATTGGAAAAACTGAAAGTGATAGTGAGTTAAGAGAAATTGATTGTTCTCAATGGACTGAGGTAGAAGTCTATGCTAATGATCCGTCATACTATAATTATAAAAATGTTGTTTTTAATGGTAATTTAGATAATAAACTTGGCGGGGTATATACAGATAGAAGACATATGATAAAATGTAAAGGATATTCTCAAGGAGGAGATAGTGGCAGTGTTATTATAGATAGTAATGGTAACGCTGTAAGCATATTGTTAGAAGGAATCGGACCTAAATTTGAAGAAGTTGATATTTTAAATCCTTATCTTTTTTATTTGATACTTAGTGAGTATTCAAAGAGAAATTTGTGGAATCCAATTGAACCAGGTGTTGATGATTGGATGATAAGACTATGTGATTTTTATATTCCTGAAGAAGAAACAACACCTACTGAACCACCACCAACAGGAGAAGAAGAACCAACAGCAGAAATTCCTCTCCATGAATTATTTGAAACTAATCGTGAAAAAGCAACTATGAGTGAAGCTACTTCAACAAATTGTGTATCTGCTTATAATGGATGTTTGAGCAGCAATGGAATGTGTTTTGAAGATTGTTCACGGCCTTACCCTGAAGAAAACAAAGGCAATTATTGCTGTAAAAACAAATGGTATACTCCTGAACAGATTAACTCAGAACAATTTCTGGCAGACTGTGCCCATTGCAGGGACAGGGAAACCAGCTCTGTAGTTATCAAAACCGCACTGGCTTAAAAATCAATGTTTGTCTTTTTCTAGCACATTGCGCCAACCAGCCTGCACAAAGGCATCAAAAACAGGTTCAGGTAAACCAGCCTAATTATCGTAGATGTAAAGACCTGTGTAAGGATCCTGTCTATTTCACAGCCGGCAAGTAATGCCATTACTGTTCCTATGCCCTCATTAAATATTATATAGGAAATTATTGTAATTAATATCAGGTTCTGGCCTGGAAATAAACTTATACAAAACAAGACAAGCCCTTTGCAGAACATGCTTATAAATGTCCCCTGTCTTAGTCTCCCGCTAATTAAATCTGATAATAAAACAGGAAGCATTGATACAACCAATGCATATTTCAGTCCGGCTAATTTCAGCATAATAACACTGAATAAGATAATAGGCTCTAAAGTCAAATGTATGCCAAGCATCTGCCTTTTCCATCTCACAAAGAAAATTATCAAAGAAAAAATCACCATAAGCCATAAGGTTTTAAATCTGATAAAAAGAAACACGACTAACAGTATAGCAATTAAAACATTTATTATAAGGAAAAAATTAATCCTGTCTTTTTTAAAGACATATTTTGAAAATATATTCTTTAATTTATTCATCAGGTATATTAATAATTATAAATTTATAAATTTTTATCTGGAATTGTTCTTATATTCATATAATTATAAAAGTCTATATTATGAAGTACATTTGTCATTCTTTTCAAAATATTCATTCTTTCATACAAAAGCTATACTAAAATAGGAAAAATATTTATACTAGTACTATACTTCTAAATATACTAAGGGGGTGCTTATGGTAATTTTATATGACAGGTATAATTTACCTGAGGACATATATGAAGTTATTTTTTCTACTAAACAGCAGGAGATTGTTGCAAAGCTTTTGATAAAGTATATGAAAGAAAACAGCTCTGAAATAGGGAAAACTGAGATGAGCCTGTTTGCAACACAGCTTCATGAAGGCGAACTGATTGGAGAGATTGATGAGCCACCTTACAAAGGCAAAAAAGTCAAAATCTCGTATAACAAAAGGCAGTTTTATGATAGAATTCTTACGCCGATGAAATCAATGGGGTTAATTGACTATGACCTTTACTCTAAAAAATACAGAATCTCAAATAAATTCAATAAGGATATGATGCGCATCGGCCTGATGTGGCTGCAGGAAGTCCAGAAGCCTGTTTACAAGTTAGAGAAAAAATAATTATCTTCTGAATTTTTTCCTTTCTTTTTTTATCTTGCCTATCAGAACCAATATAGCCAATCCGATTATCATATATATCAGGATAAGGAATATAACACTTAATCCAACCTTTTTCTTTTCCCCGATAACATTAATGACTTTGCTTTTTTCCTCGAATGTAATCTTTTTATTGTAGATAATTCTCCCTGAGATCTGATATTTGCCTGGCGCATCAGGAATGAAAAATAAAGGGAATTCTATCTGCTGAGAAGGCTCAATAGCTATTTCATCTGATTCTATAACCTCAATTATCTTGTTCTTTTCAAGAGAGATTATTTCCCCTTTAAATTTTGCCAGCACTGTTCTCGGACCTTCATTTCTGAACACAGGCAAAATCGGCGTTGGTTCATCTACATAAGTAAATTCATTTGTCCTTATCCCTATAAATTTGCCTTTATCCACAATGCCCCCTTTTTCAACAACATCAAATGTCAATCGTTGTGTTATTCCGCACTGTTCTGCTAAAACATCAATAAAATACTGCCCGATCTGCAAATTGTTCGGGATTTGTCTGGAAATTCTCTTGTTTAAGGTAGGTAAAATCTCCTCACCAAGAAAAGAGGTTGTCAACAAGACATTTTCCTCGGATTGGTCATAAACCTTAATTCTAAACTGGGGCCTTAAACGCACATTCCCGTCATTGTACACTAATGCACTGACTGTAAAAGGAAGGTCAATTTCAGTATCTGAAACAGAAAACGCGCCTGCCCTGCATAAGATAATCTCATCACCTATGATTTCTATATTGACCCTAAGAGCAACAGCTGCTATTACAGCGCTGCTTGCACCTCTCTCAGTTGTCACAACATGGTCAGTCATTACCCTTATTAGTCCTGTATAGTTACCGTTTTTTGCATCTGCCGGCGGCCTGATTATCACTGAAAACCTGTATGGGTTTGAAGAAGAAGTGCTGAATTCAAGTGAGTCAGGACTAAGATTTATCCAGTCTTTTATTTCCCCTTCTACTTCAAAATGCCCTGCAACAGTATCAGGAGAAGAAGTGCTCACAGTAACCTGTGCTTCTGCATATCCTTCTTTTATCATATTCGGGAAATATAATATACCGGGAGAAATGCCAATAGTTGTGGCATTAACAGAAGCAATAGCCAGAATTAAGATAAATAATAGTATGATTTTTTTTTTCAAATTATAACCCCAATTAGTTAAAAAATTTTCAATTATAAATATTTAATTATTTGAATAATAAATATAATGAAAATTCAATGAAAAAGAAAAATTAATTATTTATTTTTTTATCCGGATTCCAGTTCAACATAAAAGTAATAGGTTATATCCGGAGCAGTTATTGTTGCGTTTTCCGCAACAATCATCTGGAAATCATAAGTTGTGCTGTCATTCATATAACCGAATTTATCATTCTCTACAAAGGTTGCATAAACAATATTTGTCCCGTCTGATAATATGACTTCCTGGAATGATGCTGTCGTGGTTAATGTATTTGATGAGTCATTGATCCATGTCGCAATTGCATAACAGCTACTCTCGCTCATTGTCCTGTCCGCTACCACAAATGATTTATGTGTTTGTGTAACAAATGTCTGGTTTATGCTGTCCATGCTTGATGAGCTGTGGTTCAATGCATAATCCTCGTTCTGTTTTTGGGCAATTGTACTGCAATTAATACTGCTCCATGCAGGAGTGCTGCTTGCCCTTGTTGCAAAGACTTCTCCTGAAAAATGGTCTATATTCCACTGGTAGATTGTATAATCAGCTTCGTCATCCAGTGTAAATGTGGAAGTTACATTTCCGACATAGGCTTTCCACTTGTAATCCTGCTGCATTGCATCCAAAACCACTGTTGTGATTGTCCCTTTTTCATCTGTCCTTGACTCTGCTGAAGAAGCATTTTTTGTTGAATTTGAAATAAATGTGACTGTTGCTCCTGTCGGGTCTGCAAATACACTGTTCAAAAGGATGGAAAGTGCTAACACTACCATAATTAGCTGTATGCTAACACTTATTACCTTTTTTTGCATGTTATTGTTGTTTCTCATTTTTCATTCAGTTGTTTTTCATTTGTTGTTTTATTAAATAAAAAAAAATTATATTTTTATAACAGCTTTATGACAGCTCTACATAAAAGTAATATGTGGCTACTCCTCCTTCTGAATAGTTTGTAGGTACAAGCAACTCAAAGTCTGCTGTCCCATCACCATTAAATGCATTCTGGTCATTATTTATAATTGACACATATACTGGTGTTGTTGAAACATTTATCAGAGTATTCCAGAATGTTCCTGCCCCTGCATTATTATATGCCTGCACGCCATTACAGCTGCTCAGGTCTCCTGAATTCCCAATCTGGAATGTTGGTGTGCTTGTGCTGTTGAATGTGCTGTTAATACTGTCAGTCCATGTTGAGGTTATTCCAAGCGCAGTATCCTCATTTTCCCTGAATGTAACTGAACTACAGTCAATATTTGTCCATGAGGAGACTACTGTTCTTGAAGCCAGAATCTCACCCTGCGTAGTCCCTGCAGTCCAATCATAGAATGTTTCATTATCTGCATTATCCAAGGTTATTCTTCCTGAAACATTACCATAGAAGCCCTGCCAGACTTCTGTTATTTTTACCTGATCAATGTTTAATGCTGTCACGTTCCCTGCCTGTGCATTCAGTGACGTTACGGTCTGGTTTACTCTTCTGCTTGAATCCCCTTGTGTTAGATCAGCTCCTGTCGGATCTCCTGAGACAAGAACTGCTCCCAGGATTATTACCAACATTAACACTGATAATATCTTATATTGTTTTGTATATTGTTTTGCCCTTTCTTTCATCTTATTTTACCTCCTCCTTGTTCAATTAAGATTCCAATAAGCCTTTCTTGAAAGCTCTTTTAGTTGTTGGAATGTCAGCCTTTCAATATTCTGTGTTGTTATTGGAATATCCCATGTAGTTCTACTAAACATTTTATCACCTAACATTTTATCACCTCTTCTTCCCCTCCAAGATTAAATCTGGATCATACAAGTCAAGCAAATCATATTTTGCATAAGATGAATTATCAAATTCTTTAAGTGTCATAACAGCAAGTCTCACTTTTTTTTCCTCTACTGAGATATTCTGGACCTGTTTTGGATTTTCTGAAACAATTATTATTTCAAGCTCTTTTTTGGACTGGTTTACAGCAATTGCCCTTATCTCATCCAGATAAGGCTGGATTTTCCAGAAAAACCTTCCCAGGATCTCATGGTATTCCGGATTATCCAAAAACCAGGATTTCAGCATAAATTTATGATAAACAGATAAATTAAGCAATTTTTTATCAGCATGATTCCTTGAAGCCAATATCAAATATGAAAGATCTCCTGCCAGGCTGTAAATAATTCTTGGCTTGCCTTTCTCTATATTCTTTGTCTTCTCACTTTTTACTAAGCCGGCAAGCTCTAAAAGCCTTAATTGCTGGGATACATTAGCAGAGGTGGTCTTAATTAAACCGGCAAGCTCAATTGGTGAGAGGCCCTGCTTTGACAGTAACTTTAAAATTTCCCACCGTGTGCTGCTGAATAAAGATTCCAGTTCCATTGTAGTATTCCTATACCCCTTTTGTTATTTTGTAGCTTTTAGTATACAATTTTGTATGTTGATATTATTAAATAACATAACTTGTATTTAAATATTTCGTTTTTTTAATTAAAAATAAAAAATTATAATTTTTTTTTATTAATTATTTATATTTAGTTAGAATATAGTTTTTTTAATCAACTTATTAGTTTATTTAAATATTAGTTTATTTAAATATTAGTTTAAATTTAATATTTTTTTTTATTATATTT
>JAFGRO010000024.1 GCA_016935095.1 Candidatus Woesearchaeota archaeon | reverse complement strand
TTAAATAATCTTATTTAATATTAAATAAGAAGGTGAGAATAATGACTCTGAAAACTTTTAATATTGAAGAATCAGTATATAGGAAATTCTCAGATATGTGTAAAGGAAATGGTTTGAGCATGAGTAAACAGGTGGAATTTTTTATGAGGTCTGTGATAGAAGAAGAACCTGAATTAAAAAAAGAGTATATTGAAAAGCTGAAAAAAATCAGAAAAGAACCAACTATTAAAATAGGTTCTATTGAAAATTTCAGAAAGAGATATGGTTTAAACTAAAATGTATTCTTTGGATACAAAGCCAAAATTAGATAAGATTTTTACTAAATTGAGTAGAATAAATCCTAAACAACTTCAAATAATTCTAAAAAAACTGGAAGAAATACTGGAAAACCCCTATCGATTTAAGCCATTAAGAGGAGAAATGCATGGTTTATATCGGGTTCATATCGATAAATCTTTTGTTTTAATATATGAAATTGATGAGCAAAATAAAACAGTAATTTTATTAGATTATGATCTTCACGATAAAATATATGAATAAATACAATGTCTTATTAATTATTTAAATATCCTGTACATTTCCTGCTCTGCTTTTATTGTTTTTATTGCCTTTATCAGTTCCTGCTTTGTTGATGCTGACCTTAAAAGAGAAGAGACATCATAACCGAATTGTGCAGCCCAGTCTGCGATTACATGCTTGTGCATGGTTAAATAACCGCTAATTCTTTCATCTGATATCATGGGCAGAAACTTGTATAACTGCTCAATTGAATGGATCTGCATGTCATTGATATAAAGGGGAATCCTTCCCGGGCTTGATAAATGGAACTTGAGGATATTCTCATTTAACCTTAAGTAAGGCTTTTGATCAGGATAATACTCTTTCAGATAAATATTGTAAATCATTGTATAGAACTCGGTTTTGGACTCGGCATAATTCAAAACACCTGCAATTTCCGGATGATGAAGCGCTTTTGTGACCCATTCATTCACATTTGCGGTTTTAGTAAGGCTAATGAATTCTTTTTCAGTCATGGCATAGACTGCTTTTGCAAAATCAAATATATTGTCAATGCTTTTGTTGTCCGGCAGCAGGAGAGGGGTTGCAGCTTTTTTGTGCAAAATCTTTTTAGGCTCTTTTTTAGGGGTATGAGTTTTTTTACTGGTAGTTTGACCGGGCTTTTTTCCTGAATAAAAATAAAATACAATTGCTATGATTATAAATACAATGATAATCAGTACGGCAATAAAATAATTGTTAATAATGCCTTTTTTTCCAATCTCAGCAGGCTTTTGTAACTCAGTTGGTTTAAGGACAGATATACTGCCTTCAGAAACATTGGATTTAGGGCTTTCTAATAAGGGTTCAGTTGTTTCAATGGATTCAGCAGGAGTTTCATTTGCAGTAGTGTCATCTGTTGAACCTATAAAACCGCCGCTGCTGCTTGCACTGGATGAAGCAGGGCTGCTGTCATCTTCATCCTCATCCAGAGAAGAAGAGGGTGTTTCTTCTGCAGTATATGCTGAAAAATAAGTTACGTCAAAGCTTAAATTCCCTGATGAATAATTAAGATTTGTGCAAACAGCTGAAGAACAGACTTCGCCGTTTCTCAGAATTCTTGGATTTGTAAAGCTCAGGTTATACATGTAAAGTGTTGCTGAGGTATTCAGATTATGCAAGTGATTTGAATCAAGGGAGATTCCCGCAAATGAGATATTAACATAAGTGTCAAGGTCTGCTCCTGAGGCATTTACGCTTCCTGAAAAAACAATCATGCCGTATTGTGAAATCTCCAGGATTAAATTGCTGATGCTGTTAATATCCCCCACAGAATAAAAATCAGTTGTCCTGCCGTCAAATTTAGCTGCATCAGGGTAATCACTAGAAATATTTGTTGTCGTAACAGAATATGCCGGAGAATTATACCAGTTGCCCCTGCTGTCAGAGCCATTGACTTTCCAGTAATACAATGTGTTATTTTCCAAGCCACTGGCTAATATGGGATGCAAGGTCTGATAAGACAGAGACAAAAAACGCATCACCCCTGAAAAATCAGGAAATTTAGAAACATGCACAGTTGCATTGCCTGATTCATTTAATTGCAGCGTAACCACAAAACTTGAATCGCTTACTGAAGAATTAGTTAAGGAGATTATTCCGGGGGCAGTATTATCAGGGATTGAGCTTCCCCCTGTAATTGTATAAACATCACTGTTCTGATCAGTAAATACTGTAAATGTGACTTCTGAGCCTGATTCTGAGCCTGAAATAAGATTCATGTTTTTTCTTACAGTTAAATCTGAATTATTTGTCAGTTCCTGAGCATCAATTGTGACTTCTATCTCAACAGGGTAATCATAGCCGTCATTGTCAATGTCTTTGAAGGAATTTGCTGTCAGGGTGATCTGGTCAGCATTTCTTTGTATATGGACACTTAATGTATCATTAGACCTGAAAAGAGTAAATCCGTCTGTTTTAATGAATGAAGTGTTAAATGCTGCTATTTCTTTTGTATTTTCATTAAATGCAAGAGCCCAGCCGCTTGCATTTTTATCTGAATAACTGACCTCGCCATTATTGTCTGTGTCAAATAAAATGAAATTATTGCTTTGCTGCAATCCTTTGTCTGTCTGGTTTATGGATCTAATCTCATTATAATTCCCGGTTGTATACCAGTGGTGTGCATGGATTAAATCAAGGTCAGCTGAATCTGTAAAATAGTACATTCTCCTGTAAGTTCCTAAACCTCTTGAACTTCCTGAACAGGATGTTTTTGTAAAACAATACTGGATTGTGGTGTTGCCCCCACCTAAGATAATATTATTTTGGGAGCTGTGTATGAGCTGTGTAATGAGATTTTTATTAGTTCCTGTCCTTGTGAATGTAAAATTTAAGCCATTCCTTGATTCAGTATATTCATCATTTATATTGATAAAATTGTGATAGATTCCTTTTCCTTCTGTAACAGCAGAAACAACAGTCCTCTTAGCTAACACATCTCCGAACTTAACAAAGAATTCATTGACACCATTGGAATTGTAATAAGGTCTAAAAACATGAACGCCAGCAAAGTTGGCATCAGATGTACCAATGTAATTGTATAAATCTCCTGTGTATTCTACTGGATTTTTCCTATAATCAGGATAGTCTATTGAATAATATCTTGTAGGACAATCACTCATACCATAATGCTGGTTTAATTCTGCAACTCCGCAATTAGCATTATAAAAGCTTGTTTGTCCTTCTACTGTTTGAGTATCGTTTTGCAATGAAATTCCATTCTTCCAGGTTTCTGCTCTGACATCATCTTCAAATGGTACTTGTTCATAATCTAAAAATGGTTCTCCATTATAATATAAATAATAACCCTGTGCCTGCGAATGTCCGCTTCCTCTTTCTTCACCGCCATCTATCTGGATTACAGTGTCATTGATGTAGGAATAATTTAACCTTATTGTAAGGATGTCATCAGCATTATCAAATAAGAATTTTTCAGAAAATACACTTTCAACACTGTTTGGGATAGAACCTGCCTGTGTTTCTAGCTGTCCAAATAAATAACTATCTAGAGTTTCTAAATGTCCATCTCCTCTTGCGTAACTGTAATTTCTCAACCACAATATAGATTTCTTGATGTTAATATCATCGCAAAGCAACCCCATGTATGTTAATACAGCATAGCCCTGCATTGAGCCGTCAGCAGGATGTTGATAACTATTTGAGTCTCCTCTCTGTATTCCTCTCATAGTTCTATCTTCATCGTTTCTAAGGGAATCTCCATTATAATTAAAGTCAAGTGTATCTGTAAGCATTTCTCTAGCCAAAGAACAAAATACATGGTTATAATTAGTTAAATCATTTAATCCATATCTGTTCTCGAAATAGGCATTCTCTACATAATGGTACATAGCATAAAATAAATAATTTCTGCCCTCTTGGTAATGAGTATATGAATCGTTTTTATATGCTCTTATCAATCTTAATTCCCTATCCATCCATTCATCTACTACATTAGAACCATCATAAATTTGGTCGTTAATATGTATCATTGTAGGATTATCTTTATATGCTCCCAAAAGTGAATAACAAAAGCCACTCATTCCTGAACCAAATCCTTGACCATTATCCCCGGTTATTGCATCATCATTATCCAAGTCTGGTCTTGTGTTCTGTAAGTTTGTTATCTGCTGACAGATGTCATGTAATTCTCTTGAAATTAAATCATTATCACTTTCTGATAAGTTCGGGAACAGAATATCATAAGCCACACCAAGATGTGCAAGTTCATGTATTTCCTGGACATTATTATAACCTGAAACCGTCCTGTTAGCCCAACCAAATAAATGTGTTCTCGCCTGTGAACAGCCATATCCAGTATAATTATTAATTAAACAACTGACAGCACATGTCCTTGCATATTTTCCGTAAGGGTCAATGTTACCGCCATCATAACCCTGATTAAATGCAGAACAGCCGTTATTATCTGTCCAGTCCCAGGTTTCATAAGATAATTTGTTTGTAGAGTCTGTCATATAAGGATATAAAATATCATACCATTCTGTTAAATTAAAATGAAACCACGGTCTATCCATAAATGGAATCCAGACTGTCTGTACATTGTTAGTTTCATCATCCTCTGATATTTCAGACGAACTGTCTATCGTACAATTGCCTCTGAAAAAACCCACCTGGGATGTCCAGTTGCATGCTATTGTTGTTTCTGTATTTGCATTCAATGCAGTTCTGCCTGAACATAATTTTGTTTCAGTTCCTGTTATAGTATTGTATATAGTGCAATTCCAGTTAAAATTACCCGTATAATCTGTCCCTGAATTTGCTATTGTAATATTTACATTCATGTTGTTTCCTGCATTAACTTCAACTGAGTTATTATCTGAATCCCAATCATAAGGCAGTTCATAAGTTATGTTTTTTACATAGATATCTAAATCAGGGGGTGTTCCAAGTCTTTTATCATTATAAATAGCTAATATGTCTGAATTCGTGAAATTAGTTCTATTCCACAATACTACTTCATCAATTATTCCATTTGGAGCACTAGAATACCTGCCCTTTCCTATCACTAACTGTTTATTAAAAGACATTGCAAAATCATTGCCTGTGTAATCTCTTGTTGTTCTTAATGAACCATCTACATAAAATTTTACAGCAGTTAAATTATGAATTATACAAAAATGATACCATTTTCCAGAAGTTGATTGGTCATTTAATATATTCTCTACATAGCTTCCTGTTGTGTTATATGTCAATGCTTTAAGTCCATACGCATTTTTATCTTCAAAAACGCCTATGGCATCACTAGTTGTTCCTACTTGCCAATGTCCAGCAGAATCTCCTTGTGTACTTGGTGCTACTCTATAATATATCCACATACAAGAAGTATATCCTCCTGAAGATAATGAAAACAATGATGTTGAATTTAAATAGTTATCACTGCCAGGACTTAAATTTAATCCACCATAATATTTGCTATATGTCTGGTTCACCCAATTCACTTCACCAACAGCATTAAATTCGTGGTCTAAATCAGAGTAATCCTTCCATGGGTCAGCGGGATCATCAAATGTTAAATTCAGAACAAGATCATCAGATATCCCTGTCAGGTTTAGTATAGCATAGCCGCTTATTCCTGATTCTTTTAAAAGATATGCTGAAAAAACTGAGATTACTATTAATACTGCTATTATAAACGCATATGCATCATTTTTATGAGAAAAACCCATGCCCTTTTCCACCTATATGTTTAATTTAATTCAGAGTTTAAATAAATTCCTCTTTTCCAACTAAAAATAGATTTAATAAAGAAAATTTTTAAATATGATTAAACTAACTAATCAATATATTTGACAAAAAGAGGAGGTAATCAGAAATGAAAACAGCTCTTGTAACAGGAGTAACCGGCCAGGACGGCAGTTATCTTGCGGAATTTTTATTAAAAAAAAATTACAGGGTTCTCGGCATGATCAGGAGAACTTCAACAATCAATTTCGAGAGAATCGAGCATATTCAGGATAAGATAGATATTGTGCAGGGTGATCTAATGGATCAGTTATCCCTGATAGAGATTCTAAAGCACAATAAAGTTGATGAAGTCTATAATTTAGCTGCACAGTCTTTTGTGCCGACTTCATGGAACCAGCCTGTTTTAACAGGCGAGGTTACGGGATTAGGGGTAACCAGGATGCTTGAAGCCATCAGGTTAGTAAACCCTAAAATAAAATTCTACCAGGCCTCCAGCTCAGAGATGTTCGGTAAGGTTGAAGAATCTCCCCAGAATGAAAAAACAAGATTCCACCCGAGAAGCCCTTATGGAGTTTCAAAAGTCTATGGATACTGGATTACTGTGAATTACAGGGAGAGCTATAATATCTTTGCATGCAACGGCATACTTTTTAATCATGAATGTGTGTCTGAAAATACACCCATTATAATAAGAGATAATGAAACCAGGATTATTTCTATTAAAAGAGCAAAAGATATCCGAAGAGCAAGAGAAAAGGGAAGGAATGTTCAGCAATGGGATATAAATAATATTGAGATATGGGACGGGGAGAGGTTTGTTCCTCTGAAATTCATTACAGCGACACGCAGAAAAAGCAAAAATAAGGAATTTAAGTGTAAAATTATAAACTCTAGACATGGCGTAGTCAATGTAACAAATCATCATAATATGTTAAATCACAATAATGAAAAAATTAAAGCTCAGGATGTTAAAAATGGTTCAAAACTCTTGCATATGTCATTTCCAGAAAGCAATAAATTCTGTACTTTGTCAGAAGAAGAAGCAGCTTTTCTGGGAATGATGGTCGGAGATGGATACATCGGAGAAAAAGGCAATGCAAATTTTTCAAATAACAATAAAAAAATCATGGAAGAATTCAAGAATATTTGGAAAAAAGTCGGATTAGGCTCAATTAGTATAGAAAAGTTTAAAACTGAGTATGGTTCAACAATAAGAGCAAAATTAAAAGGAAATCCTGATTATTTAAGATTAATAAGAAATGAGATTTATACATATGACGGCTATAAAAAAGTTCCAGATAGGATTTTAAATTCAAATAAAGAAATACAGATGGCTTTTTTAAGAGCATATAATTGTACTGACGGATTAAAATCAAATCCATGTACATATTTATTCAGGAATTTTAAAACAAATTCAGTTATATTGGCACAGGGATTACTCTTTTTAATCCATAATACATCTGCTCAGGATTTTAATATTACTTTTGAAAAAGATGAGAAATACTATGGTTATTATTCAATAAACCTGCTTTCACCAATAGATAATTCTGTAAAAGAAAAAATAGTAAAAAAATTAATAAAAAAAGGATTAAGCCAGAGAGAAATTAGCAGACATACAGGAATTTCAAGGAACTTCATAAGTAAAATCCAGCAGGGAGGACATGCTGAAACAAGTCATCACTTAGCTAAGCCCAAGAACCAGGTTAAAAAAACAATTTATCATGGTGATCAGCCGGTATGGGTATATGATTTAGAAACTTCTTCAGGAAAATTTATGGCAGGTTTAGGAACAATTGTAATTTCCAATTCTCCTAGAAGGGGCATTGAATTCGTAACAAGAAAAATCACAGATGCTGTTGCAAGAATAAAGCACGGCATTTCACAGGAACTATGGTTAGGTAATTTGGATGCAAAGCGCGACTGGGGTTTTGCTCTGGATTATGTTGAGGCAATGTACCTTATGCTGCAGCAGGACAAGCCGGATGACTATGTAATTGCAACCGGCGAAACGCATTCTGTGAGGGAATTCTGTGAAGTGGCTTTCAGAAGGGCAGGAATGGATATTATATGGAAAGGCAAAGGAAAAAAAGAGCACGGAATTAATGCAGGCACCGGTAAAACCGTTATAAAGGTTGATGAAAAATATTTCAGGCCTGCAGAGGTTCATCTGCTTTTAGGAGATTGCTCTAAAGCCCGGGAAATTTTGAAATGGGAGCCAAAAGTCAGATTCTCTGAGCTTGTGGAGATGATGGTTGACCAGGATTTAAAAAGATATGATGAAATGATAAGCCAGGGCATAATGCCGAGAAAATAAAAAACTTTATATATGTGTGCTACAATTTTATAATATATGTTACAAAAAAGTAATATATGCAATGTTTTAGAACTGTTTTTTACTAATCCTACTAAAAAGTTTTATCTAATTGATATTAGCAGAAAAATTAAACTGGCTCATACCTCAGTTAAAAAAGTTTTGGAGATTCTATTAAAAAGGGAAATTATTATCAGGATAATAGAAAAAAGAGGAGAGAGAAATTTCCCTTATTATATTGCAAATGTTAATAGCAATGAATTCATTAATTTAAAAAAAGTTTATAATTATGATTCAATTATTTTTTCAGGAGTAATTGAGCTAATTAATGAAAAAATTATGCCCGCCTGCATTGTTTTATTTGGATCTTATCAAAGAGGAGAAGACCTAGAAGATAGTGATATTGATCTTTTTATAGGATCAAAAAAAAAGCCATTAGATCTAGAGAAGTATGAAAAAAAACTTAAAAGAAAAATCCAGTTGCATTTTAATGACACTTTTGCAAATTATTCAACTGAGTTAAAAAATAATATAATAAATGGAATTGCAATTAAAGGGTATCTTGAGGTTTATTGATGATAATTAAGGTAAAACCAGATAAAAATAAAGCAAAGTCATTATTCAACATGGCAGAACTTACTTTAGAAAGATTAAACCAGACAAAAAAAGAAAAATATCCAACTAATACATTAAATGATTATTATGATATAATTCATAATCTTCTTGGAGCAGTCAGCAGCATATACGGAATAAAAACCAAAGGAGAAGGAGCACACAAGGAGCTTATTGATGAAATGGCAAGAAGATTAAATCTTGGTGAAAATAGACGTATTTTTTTACAGGAATTAATGGATTTCAGAAATAGGATTTACTATGAGGGATTTGTTATCCATTATAATTATTTAAAATCAAATGAAAAAAAAATAAATGAAATAATTTCTACTTTGTTGAGTGATTTAAAAAAGGAACTATTGTCAGAATGAAAGCACTAATAACAGGAGCAGAAGGATTTGTAGGCTATTATCTTATTAAAGAGCTGCTCTCTCAGGGATATGATGTTACAGGCACAAATATAGGTGAAATCCCTGAAAATACAAAAAAGCTTGGCATAGCTTTTTTTAAATTGGATATCCTTGACAGGAATTCTGTAAAAAAGACATTCAATAAACTTCAGCCGGATGCTGTTTTTCATCTTGCGGCAATAAGCAGCGTGAAGTTCAGCATGGATAATCCCGAGCTTACAATGAAAGTGAATGTTGAGGGCACAAAAAACATACTTGAAGCAGCTTTTGGCTTAAAAAACAACTCTAAAGTCCTTGTAATCGGCTCTGCCAATGAATACGGCATCCCTGAATCAGTCCCTATTACAGAAAAGCATAAGTTAAATCCTTTATCCCCTTATGCAGAGTCAAAGGTTGAATGCGAGAAGCTTGCAAAAAAATATGCAGAAAAAGGGTTAAATGCAATAATTGTGAGGAGCTTCAACCATATAGGTCCGGGCCAGTCAGAGCAGTTTGTCTGCTCAGCATTTGCAAAGCAGATAGCAGATATTGAAAAAGGAAACGAGCCTGTTATAAAAGTAGGGAATCTCTCTGCAAAAAGGGATTTTACAGATGTAAGAGATGTGGTAAAGGCATATGCTCTCGCTGTTAAAAAATGTGATTCAGGCAGCCCTTATAATATCTGCTCTGGAAAAGCCTTTTCAATTCAGGAGATCCTTGAGAGTTTACTGAGATTAAGCAAAGTCAAAGTTGAGATTAAAAAAGACCCTTTAAGAATGAGAAAATCTGATATTCCTGTATTGCTGGGAGATAATTCCAGATTTTCAGGAAAAACAGGTTGGCTTCCTGAAATTCCAATAGAGCAGAGCCTAAAGGATATTCTTGAATTCTGGAGAAACAGGAATTGATACAAATTCATTAAAATTCTTTATTTTTATGACTACTCAGTTGTAACTAATTAGAAAAATTTATAAATAGTAGTGGTTTCATACACACTAAATATAAATGAAATCCGTTATTGTACTTCCGACATATAATGAAAAAGAGAATATCAGGGTATTGATACCTGAGCTTGAAAAAGTCTTTAAAAAAATCAAAAACCAGGACATGCATATTCTTGTTGTAGATGACAAGAGTCCTGATAATACTGCTCTGGAAATTAAAAAATTCCAGAAAGAATACAAAAATCTTCATCTTATCATGGGAGAGAAGCAGGGCTTAGGCATTGCTTATTTAAATGGTTTCAGGCATGCTATAGATGAATTAAAAGCAGATATAATGATGATGATGGATGCTGATTTGCAGCACCCTCCTGAGCTTGTTCCTGAGTTTATGAAAGCTATTGATGAAGGCTATGATTTTGTCATCGGCTCAAGGTATATAAAAGGAGGCGCAACCCCTGACTGGAACCTAAAAAGAAAAATCATCTCAAGAGGAGGCAATTTCTTTGCAAGAATAATTGCAGGCCTGTATAATGTCCATGACTGCACTTCAGGGTTCAGGGCAATCAGGGTATCTGTGTTTAAAAAAATCAGGTTTGATAATTTAAATACAAGGGGATATGCTTTCCAGTCTACAATTCTTTATGAGATGATAAATGCAGGCGCAAAAGTCAAGGAGATACCTCTTGTTTTTTATGAAAGGAAACATGGTGAATCTAAGCTTAAAACAAAAGATATGCTTGAGTTTTTTTTAAATGCATTCAGGCTAAGGTTTAAATCTTCTAAAAAGATGATTAAATTTGCCATTGTCGGTTTTTCAGGCGTGTTTGTGAATATGTTTTTTCTCTGGTTTTTTACTGAATCCTATAATCTGAATTACATGGTTTCAAGCCCAATAGCTGTGGAAATCTCAGTAATCTGGAATTTCTTGATGAATAATTTTTGGACATTTAAAAGTTCAAATACTACATCTAATTTTTTAATGAAACTATTTAAGTTCCATATTACTGCTTTTACAGGCTTTTTGATAAACTATTTAATCTTAATTGCGTTAACAGAACAGTTTGGTTTGTATTACATGTTTTCAAACCTGATTGGCATATTTGTTGCTTTTATATGGAATTATCTTGTTAATGTCAAATGGACATGGAGAGAAAAAGGTGAGTAAAATGGAAATATCTATTGTTGTTCCTGTACTGAATGAAGAGGAAAATGTTAAACAGCTCTTTGATGAGATAAGTCAAGTAGTTTCAAAGCTTAAAAAAACATATGAGATTATATTTGTTGATGACGGCTCATGGGATAATACTTTCAAAGCTTTGAATTCAATAAATGACAAACACCTCAAAATAATTAAACTGAGGAATAATTTCGGCCAGAGCGCAGCTCTTGATGCAGGGTTTAAAAATGCTTCAGGAAATATAATAATTGCAATGGACGGAGATCTGCAGAATGACCCGAATGATATTCCTGCTCTTCTTAATAAGTTAAATGAAGGATATGATGTTGTTTCAGGATGGCGCGCTGACAGGAAAGACCCGATTACAAAAAAAATACCCTCTAAAATCGCTTATCTTATAAGAAAGAGGATAACTAAACTGAAAATCCATGATTCTGGGTGCACATTAAAAGCATATAGAAAAGAGGCTTTGGATGGTTTAGATTTATACGGCGAGATGCACAGGTTCATACCTGATCTGATTGCATTGAAAGGATTTAAGATTACAGAGGTCAAGGTTAACCACAGGCCGCGCTTGAAAGGAAAGACCAAGTATAAATTCACAAGGATGCTGAAAGGATTTTTAGATCTGGCGGTTGTGTATTTCTGGAAAAAGTTTGCAAAAAGGCCGATACATTTTTTTGGCGGCATCGGAACATTGTTTATCTTATCAGGGGGAATTATTGATGCATATCTTCTCTTTGGCAGATTGTTTTTAGACCAGAGCCTGGCTGACAGGCCGTTATTTATATTGGCAAATTTTATATTGATAATGGGAATTCAGTTATTCGTAACAGGACTTCTTGCAGACATAAGCATGAAAAACCATTACAAGATAACCAAAGAGATGAATTACAGTATTGAGAAGATTGTGAAGAAATGAAAATATTTTGTGGTGAAAAATTAATATGATTAATCAATTGATAGAATTCATTCAGATGCAGAAAAATATGCGACTTCCCAGGTCTAAATTAAATAAACTTAGAGATAAAAAATTAAGAGCTCTAATTAAAGAAGTGTATTTGAATGTACCATTTTATACAAAAACTTTTAAAAAGCTTGGCTTAACACAAGATGAAATTAGGACTGTATCAGATTTGAAAAAACTACCCCTTGTTACAAAAGAACAAATAAGAAAAAATTTTTCTGATTTCTTAAATATTAAATATAATATTAAAAAAT
>JAFGRO010000023.1 GCA_016935095.1 Candidatus Woesearchaeota archaeon | reverse complement strand
TGCTCTTTTTTTGCATTGTTCTTTCACTTTTTCAACCTCAGAACAATGCACGCCCGTGTAAACACGGGCTAGTTGACTTTGCCCTTTTTTTATCGAAGAAAATAATTCAGAAACAGTCTCATCGTCCTTCTGATAGCTGATTTCAAAAAATTTTGTATTATCTGTTATTCTGTGCATAAAAAAAGAATAAATGGATGTGTTATTATAATTTACGCTACTTAGCAACTTTGCGGACGCAATTTTGTCTCACGTTGTAGAAGTCGGATAAATTAACAGGAACCGATGTTATGCTCAATCTTTGAATTGTTAACAGACGGCTACAGAAAAGAGGTATTTTAGACCAAATCTTTTTTCCATTTGGTAATGAAGTACCCCAGCAAAAGTGGAATAAGTATCCTATATGTGAGTATTGCAGCAACTGTTAATGTATATGTTAATTCTGTAATCATACCTTTTTCAAAGAGTAATTTAACAAAGATTATTCCTGAACCAAATTTTAGTGCTATACCCAGGATAATTGATGAGCGAATGTTCATCTCTTTTGCTGTTGCAATAATTGTTGGAAGAATTTTTGCAAATAGGCCTACAAGCACGAATATTATAGCAAGACCAGGTTTCTGAACAAGGTACATTAAGTTTGTTGTGACTCCGACCCATAAGAAAAAGATAGGTCCAAATAACCCTTCTGAACTTGCATTGATTATTTCATTCAACTCGTCATGATGTTTTTTAGGCAAATCCTTAACAATGCTTCTTATAAGAATCGCAGCAATAACTGCCCCTAAAAATTCTAGCCCTATAAAAGACAATATACCACTAAACAAAAATAATGCTCCAATTGACAATAAAAATAGACCATTTGAATCCAAATTTTTTACAATATGATCTATATATTTTGTTTTGGAAAAATATCTAATCAGGACAAATGCAATTGCTGAACCTACCGATGCAATCATTAAAGTCTTGATATCTGCATTCCCACCTACACTGGAAAAACTGGCAACTAAAATAACTAAATATTCAAAGGCATTATCTAAAACACCTATTCCTACAATTGATTTCCCAAGTTTTGTGTTTATTATGTTGAACTTTTTAAGGAAAGGTATTATCATCACTTCAGCTACTGTTGTAAAAATAAGACTGATTAACAATGTGCTAAGGACATTTTTTTCTAAGAAAAAGTAAACTACAGGAAATATTATTAAC
Organism: Candidatus Woesearchaeota archaeon; assembly: GCA_016935095.1. GTDB lineage: Archaea > Nanobdellota > Nanobdellia > Woesearchaeales > GW2011-AR15 > WJJD01. The sequence continues at coordinate 10,898 of JAFGRO010000023.1, read as the reverse complement.
AATTCCAAAGTTATAACTTTTATGCCTGCTTTAATTAAATATTTTCCAAGTGCTTTATCTTGTTTATGATTTGATCTCTTCATTTGAAAAATTATTGAAAAAATCATGAAGAGCATTCCCAGATTTGCAAACCATGAAAAAGTATCTGTATTTGCGGTCTCCTGAAATAATGGAAAGACCCCTAGTACCATACCTACAAACATAGCACTAAAACTCAAGGGAATATTTAGCTTGGTAAAGAAGGGTTTTGCAAATATCATAACTAAAAAAGATATTGCAATCAAGACGATTATTAAGTCCATGTTTAAATCCTAGTTAATTCATTATTTAAAGCTTTCCATGCTTAAGAGACAGGCTTAAAATTAGAATAATAAATAGTAGTTACCCGAATTTAGACAGGATCTGCTGCGCTATTTCTGCAATATCATCTTCAGCTTCAACCGTTCCTTTGGAAGTAATGTGAATGAGATACAGGTCTTTGCAGATCCAGAGGTGATAGTAGTAGACGCCTGGTTCATTAAATTCTCCGCCATAATCATTCTCATTGTTAACACGGAATCTGCTCTGATCCCCGTAATCATTCTCGCTTATAAGGCCCTCGATACTGTACAGGTGCGAGGAGTCATATTGATATGTGTTATTTAAGGCTTCGTAATTTGCAAACTTCTGTAATTCAATTATTACTTGGGTATCATTCAAGCTGGGAATGTAATAAACACAAACAGTATATTGCCCCAGTGATGAATCTGCAATGTTTGAATAACCTTCCTCTGTATGGCAATTAGTTCCACTGCTTATTCCAAGCTGCTGGAGGTCTTGCTCATTAAGGTCGCTCGTCATTCCAAGCAACCGAAGGTCTTGTTCATCAAGCACCAGTTCCTGTGTTTCAGTTATTGTTGTCTCAGAAGGTGGCTCCTGCACTACAGAACATCCTACAATAAGAATCATGAGTATTGCTGAAATTATAGCTATTTTCATAATATCACCTTCATATTATAGTAAGAGACTGGTTGTATTTAAAGATTCTTAAAAAAGAGTTCTGGCTTTGGATAGATATTGCTTCTTGTCTTGAACAATAACCTTATTTAAAGTATACTGCAAGATTGATTTGAAGATAGAGTGCTTCATTCTTTTGAAGGTATGATTTATAAAGGATGTAAAAATTCTAAATTATATGTCATATTGCTATGCTGGCGTAAAATACAAAACACAGAAGATTGGAGAAGATTTGCCAGATAATCCAAGACTTGATAATTTAATCTATTGGTGTAAGATTTTCCATGAAAAAGGTCTTGCACCGCCTTACGAGGGCGGCTCTTACGGTAATCTCAGTTTCAGGTTAAGAAATAAAGAAGATATTTTTATTATTACTGCTTCTCATAGCGGACTGGCTGACTCTACAACAAATGACAGGTTCGTTACAGTTTCTGGTGTTGATTTAAAAAAATGTATTGTTAGCTATGCAGGCTCAAGAAAACCTTCTTCTGAAGCAATGGTTCATTATGCAGTATATCATGCAAGACCCTATGTCCAGGCAGTTTTCCATGGGCATTGCGACAAAATTTCAAAAAATGCTGAAAGACTTGGCATACCGATTACTTCCAAGGAAGAACCTTACGGAACTATTGCATTAGTAAACAGGGTCATGGAAATCCTGGGTGATTCGAATTTCCTGGAAATGAGAAATCATGGATTTCTCGCGCTTGGAACAACTATGGATGAAACAGGCAATCTTGCATTGGACTTTCTTAAAAAATGTTAGTCCCTGCAAGAATAGATTTTCAGATTTTCCCTGATTTCTTTGCGAGCTTTTCAGTTTCTGTTAAAAGAGTTTCAACTTCGTTCAGGCCTTTATCCCAGAATCTTTTGTCAGATATGTTAATGTCTAGCCTTTTAAGTATGTTTTTTGGAGAGTCACTTGTTCCCTCAGATAAAAACTCTTTTACTTTTTCAATAAATTTGTGATTTTCATAAACAGAACTCTGCATTGACTTGGAAATCAATAATCCCAGAGCATAGGAATAATTATAGAAGAAATACCTTATATGCGTCCAAGGAATCCACCAGTTTCCGCTTCCAGGAGATTGCTCAACATAATCTCCCATATATGCCTGCATATGTTCCTGGAAAATTTTGCCGATTTCTTCTTTTGAAAGATAAAATTTTTCCCTGAATTTATTATGAAGCTCATGCTCAAACTTATAGCATGCAACCTGCCTGAAAATAGTGGAAACATCCTGGTTAAGCTTCATCATCATAATGCTTAATTTAAGTTCATCATCTGCTTTGTCAAGGATTTCCTTTAAAACAAAATCTTCCATGAACGTGCTTGCTGTTTCAGCTGTTGAAAGTGGCATTGCAAAATTAAGAGCATTTTGATTTTTTTTCATTAATTCAGCATTAACAGCATGCCCCATCTCATGAGCAACAGCAAGAATATCATCCAGCTTATTTGTGTAATTCAAAAGCACAAATGTCGGCTGGGTTATGAGTCTGGAAGCACAAAATGCCCCTCCTGTTTTTCCTTTTTTCGGAAAAGCATCAATTTGTCCTCCTGCTAAAAAATCAGTAAATATTTTTCCAAACTCCGGATCAAGATTATTAAAGACTTTGTAAATAAGCTCAACTCCTTCTCTGAATGAATATTCTTTATCTATTTTTCCGTAAGGCACATTTCTCTCGTGGTATTTTAATTTTTTAATATTCATTAATTTTGATTTTAATTTATAGTATTTTTTTGAAAGGTCAAATCTCTTTGAAATATTCTTAACAAGCGCATCAACAACCTCACTTTCAATATCATCGGAAATATGCCTTGATTCATCCGGCCTTGAAAATCCCCTTAATTCATCCTCTGTTTTTTTATCCTCTAAAATTGAATTAAGCTCTGATTCAGCAACCTCTGAATGTTTTTCAAGAATATCATTTAATGCCAGTGCAGCAGAATCCCTTGTTTTTTTATTTGTGCTGCTGACTAAGCTGTTTATCTCTGAAAAATTCTTTATTGTTTCCTTGTTATCAACAATGACTTTTCTTTCTTCTTTGACAAGAAAAGAAGAAGTCATCCGGATCCAGTTTGCATATGAAGTTGTTGATTTAAGATTAAGTATTTTCTCTTCTGGTTCAGACAACAAATGATTGGATTCTTCAAATAATCTTCCCAGGTAATGTTTATATTTTTTTAGCTTAGGATAATTGAGGAATTTCTTTTGTTTTTTTTCAGGAATCTTTGCGATTCTCAATGCAAAGAACTCAATATCATTTGCAATTTTCAATGAAAAATCAGTTATGCTGTTAACCTTTGCTTTAATTACAGGATCATTCTGGTCAAGTGCGCTTCTTAAAGAAAAATAATATTCCTCATCACCGCCGCAGCCGTAATTTCTCATCCATTCTTCATATTCATCCAATGCCTGTGCAAGAATTTCAGGTTTTTCAAGAAATTCTTTTCTAGACTTCCACTTGTTAATAAATTCATAGCTTTTTTTCTTAACTAATTTTCTTTTTTTTTCTATTTCCTGATCAGTATCAGATTTAAATAATGGAGAAAGATTCCATGAAGTATTATTGGTTTTAACAGGAGCCATTATTTTATAATCATTGATAAATATATTTAAAAAATTATTGATTGAGTAAACTCTTGAACAAGAGCATGAAAAACAAACACATGTGAATTAATTCTTTCTTAGAATTCTTTTATTTCATTTTAGGCTTGGGGAGTTATTCTACTTGCTCTGGATGTTAAACTGATAGTTCCCCAAGTGCCCCTTGTGTTTTTATATACACAGGGAGCCAATGAGGGACATGATGTTTTTACAGCAAGGGCAACATGTGCTCTCCCTTAATTATTAAAAATAAAAAATAAGAAAGTATTAGATAATTAAAAAATCCAATATCATAACTTCAATTCACTTTAAAGTCATCAACAAATATTTATAAATCCTGAGATTTACTTTATTTTAGGTGATACTCATGAAGACGAGAAAACAAAATATTGCAATTAGCATGATGGTTTTAGCATTGCTTATTGTGACAGCATGCAAAGAACTTACAACACAAACACAAAATATTCCTCAGTCACAGGTCCATTCAGGGACTTATGAAACATTTGAATTGAGTTTTTCAGATAAGATCAAGACAAAACAATTCACTTCTGAAAAAGAGCTTAATGATTTTATCAATCAAAATTCTGGTGGAAGTTATTATTACGGAGGACTTGCTCGAGGCATGACAAATATGATGGTAGAAGATATGGTTATGGCTGAGTCTGCTGCAATGGCAATGGAAGAGTCAACGGACACAGGAGTTGCCGTGCAAAAGTCCGTAGGAGGAGAAGATGACTGGGATTATTCTGAAACAAACGTGCAGGTGGAAGGTGTTGATGAGGCAGATATTATTAAGACTGACGGCAATTATATATACACTGTTTCTGAAAAAACATTATTCATAATCAGGGCTTATCCGGGAGAAGATGCAGAGATTGTCTCAACAATTAAACTCGATCAAAGGCCTTCCGGAATTTTTATTAATGAAGACTATCTTGCTGTCTTCGGGGATTTCTATGATAATGATTTTTTCAAAGAAATCGATTTCACACCAAGATACGGGATGACTTTCTTTAATATATATGACATAGAAGACAGGGAAAATCCTGAACTCCTGAAAGAGTATAAGTTTGAAGGAAATTATTTCAGGAGCAGGATGGCAGGAGATTATATCTATCTTGTAACAAGCACACGACCTTATTACAGGCCGATACCAATGCCTGTTATTTTAGATGGCACAACAAGGTCAACAGTAGCTGTTGAAGACATATATTATTTTGATATCCCTTATCAGAACCCTGTTTTTGTTAATATACATGCAATTGACTTTGATGACCTAGATGAGGATATTTCCTCTAAATCAATTGCAGTTGAATCCTCTCAAAACATGTATATGAGCCATGATAATATCTATATTACATATACAGAATATGTAAATGAATATGAAATCCAGCAGCAAATAATAATGGAATTATTGGATCCATATGTTACAGAATCAGATAAATTACTGATTGAAAAGATCAAGAAAACAGATAATGAAATCCTTTCAAAAGCTGAAAAAGACGCTAAAATCTTCCGGATATATGAATCATATGCTTCAACACTGAGCTCAGATGAGCTGGAAGAAGTTGAAGAAAAAGCAGAAGAGATGCTCCGGGAAAGGCTTGAAGAATACAATCATTTTGAGTTTACAGTAATCAACAGGATTAATGTTGACAAAGATAAAATAAAGCCTGAGGCAAACGGCAAAGTCCCCGGCCATATAATTAACCAGTTTTCAATGGATGAAAATGACAATATATTCAGGATAGCAACAACACTTAATCCAAGATGGTCACGCTTTGAAAAGCAAAGGACAGAATCAACAAATAATGTCTATACATTAAATATGGACCTTGAAATCCTTGATGAGCTTGAAGGCCTTGCTGAAAACGAGCAGATATACTCAACAAGATTTATAGGAGAGAGGCTTTACATGGTAACATTTAAGCAGATTGATCCGTTCTTTGTGATTGATTTAAGTGACCCGGAAAATATTGAAGAACTTGGAAAGTTAAAGATTCCCGGATTTTCAAGATATTTGCATCCATATGACAAGGATACAATAATAGGAATCGGCCAGGATGCAACTGAATCAGGGAGAACTCAAGGATTGAAAATCTCTTTGTTTGATGTTTCGGATGTGGAGAATCCAAAAGAGATTGCAAAATATGTAAGTGATTCAAGATACACTCAGTCTACTGCAATGTATGAGCACAAGGCATTTTTATTTTCAAAGGAAAAAAATCTTTTAGTGATACCGGCATACAACTATGATTACAATGACCCTTCAGAGAATTATAATGGGGCGTTTGTATTTGAGATAACTAAAGACTCAATCAAGCTTCGCGGTTTAATAGACCATTCACAAGGCGAGCAAAAAAGATGGTACCAGCCGTCTGTTGAACGAAGTCTTTATATTGAAGAGCAGCTCTATACAAAGAGCCTCGGCTTGCTCAGGATAAACAGGATTGAGGATTTAGGCAAAGTAAAGAACATTGAGCTTAAATACACAAATCCAAATATAAAGGTTTATTAAATTTTTTTATTCTTATTTTTAATTTTGTCAAAATAATTCTCAGCTGTTGATTCTGTCTGAAGTATAATAAATACAATAACAACAATCAATAGTGTAGATAATGTTGCTGCAAGAAGCTTATAATATATGTCTTTACCCTGGGGAACAAACATCTCAATAACATCTAAAATAACATCTTTCCAGATAAAAGCTGTTGCGATGGTAAATGCAGGAATAATGGCTTTTTCAGGCTTGGTGAAAGCTGCTGGTTGCTCCTTAATCTTAAAGCAGAAGTTCCCCAAGCGCCCCTTCTGATTAAGTAAGTAAAGGGAGCAATTGAGGGACATCGTGTTTTTACAGCCAGGGCAGGAAGCGCTCTCCCTTAATTACTAAAATAAAAAAAATTAAAATCATTTATGAAAAATAAAAAGTAAATTATAAAAAGATACTAATAAAAAATTAAATTCAATTTTTTCATTCTTTTCACTCCTTCTGTTTTTCAGCTTATTTCTTCAGTACTCAACAACATTTAAATACTACTTCAACTTTTCAACAGTACTGTAATAAAATGGAGGTTGGTTAATATGGCTATAATTCATTTAAACAAAGAAAATTTTGACAAAGAAGTTGTACAATCAAAAATACCTGTTATAGTTGATTTTTGGGCATCTTGGTGCAGACCTTGTATAATGATGGCGCCTGTTTTTGAGGAGTTAAGCAAAGAGTACTCCAGCAAACTGAAATTTGCAAAAATCTCAACAGAAGAAGAACCAAATATAGCTAATAAATTTTCAATTACTGGAATACCCTGCTTAATAATCATGCAAAATGGCAAAGAAGTTGACCGTATAATAGGCTTTGGCCCAAAAAATATTTTAAAACAAAAGATTGATGCAATTCTTGACCAGATATGAAAAAAAAGAAAAAAGAAATCAGGCAGATACAGAAAGTCGGACCTGCATGTGGTTCTTTCAGCTGCCCTCTTTGCACAAAAGAAGGCATTTTTTTGGTTTTTCTTGGTTTAATTTTGACGTTTGTGCTTCCTGGCAATGTTTCATGGCTTGGCTTAATAATTATTTTATTTGCTTATCTTATTCCTGTAATTAATAAACTGAAAAGGGAGAAAAAATGGATGAAGAAAAAAAACTGATTGAGTTCTATAAAAAATATGCTGATGAAAACGGCATAAAACTAAACCCTGATGAAAAAATCGTGAGGATGATTGTCAAGGGCATCCTGAGAAACAAGGAAAAATACGGGGAGAATTATTGCCCCTGCAGGAGGGTCTCAGGCAACAAAGAAGCAGATAAGCCGAACATATGCCCTTGCGCATATCATATGGATGAAATCAAAAAAGACGGCCACTGCCACTGCCTGCTGTTTGTGAAAAAAGATGAATAAAAATATTATTGATAAAAATTTTACATATGCTGTTTTAGGCGCATCAAACAATCCAAGTAAATACGGCTATAAAATAACAAAGGATTTAAAAGAAAAAGGATACAAAGTTATTCCAATTAATTTAAAAGAAAATAATATTCTTGGCTTTAAAGCCTATAGATCTATAAAAGAATGCCCTGAAAAAATAGATGTGGTTGTCTTTGTTGTTCCGCCTCAAATAACCGAAAGAGTCTTAGAACAGGTAAAGGAAATGGGAATAACAAAAGTATGGATGCAGCCAGGTTCTGAAAGCAAAAAAGCAATTGATTTCTGCAAAGAAAATAATATAGAATGTATACATTCGATGTGCATCATGATAAAGAGTATTGAAAATGATTAATTTTGCATGCAAAGAGTTTAAATTAGATGAAGTGATTAAATGCAGCTTAGGCTTAAGCAAATCAGATTTATGTATTTTAAAATATTTTTTAAAAAACCCTGAAATATATTTTACCTCAGAAACACTTTCTAAAAAACTTGATTTCAATATTACAACTATCCAGCGCTCAGTAAAAAAGCTGCATGAAAAACATGTTCTTGAGAGGATGCAGAATAACCTTGAGAAAGGCGGCTATATCTATGTCTATAAATTAAAAGGTAAAAAAGAATTCAGTGAAATGATATTAAAGATAATAAGTAAGTGGATGGGAAGGGTTGAGGCAGAGCTGAAAAAATTATAAAATATTTCACATTTCAATCGCATTTTTTCAGGTTTTTATTTACCATATTCTTTGTCATGCATACAATCCATTTCCAGTGAAGGATCAAGTGCAGTAGAACAAATATACCAATAGCAATTCCAGACCAGTCGTGAATTACTGTAAACAGGTTCATTGGAAGGTATGAATATCTTATTCCCAGACTAGGAAGCAGCTTCGGAAACTTAATCACCCCTGTAATAAATACAAGAATAAATGAAACTGCTAATCCCAAATCAATAAAATAATTGAGTTTTGTTTTGTCCATTGAATTATCTGTCTGAAATAAAGTTTTTATATTTAACTGTTATAAATTATAATTGTGAATTTCTTTGTGAGGGACATCGTGTTTTTACAGCCAGGGCAGGAAGCGCTCTCCCTTAATTAATAAAATTAAAAAAAAATTATTTTTTAAAAAAATTAAATTTAAATTCTCTCAATTGTTACCATTTTGAAATGAAAATATTTATATATATGAAACAACTTTTCAAGGTATTGGTGATTTGCCATGAAGATAAAAATCCGTAAAACAAATAAGGATGGGTTTGTAAGGATGGAAAGTTCAGGGGAGGTGAAGGAAATAATGATAAATGAAGATTTTATGCATCCCCAGAATGAGTCAATTGCCCTTTGTTTCAAGGGGAAGGACAGTTCTGGAATTATAGAGTTGAGGACCGATGAAATAGAAATTTTGTTTGACCAGATCAGATCCAGGATACACCTTATCAAGGGATTTAACAGATTATCTGCTATCAGCGGCGGGAAATTGCTGTGATTTTTCAATTGGTTTATTTAAATGGAAAAGATAGAATACCTTGACAAAAAAATCGAATTCCTTAAGCTGAATATTATAGGTGAGGCTATTCACCTGTTTTTTATACTTGCGCTTGAGTATATACTGCTTAGCCTTCTTAAGCTCCTCAGCCTGGATAAGGTATATCACCAGATACTGGTAGCTGTGATTGTAACTTCAATGTGCCTTAAATTCATAATAATATTCCTTAAATTCAATAAGTTCTTATGTGAGATTGATTGTCTTTATAAAAATCAGCTGAACTTATTAAGGGAAAGGGCATATCAGGATATGGTTAATAATTAATTAACCTCTGAATAATCGCATATCCTGTTATTGTTCTCATCAGTGTACAGGGCACAGCTTCCCGGAAAAGGATCATTTATTAAGCCTTTTGGGCATTGGCTTTCAAATTCTGTTTCACCTGTTTTTTCAGTTATTTCAGCGGATTTAGCGCATGATGTAATTAAGATCATTGATAATAAAAAAACAAATAATATGGTCTTAGTCATCTTCATCCCTGCATTTTACGCACCAGAACAGTGCATCCGCATCAACCTTATCAAGCTTTTCCTTGCATAGGGCACATGCATCTTTCATCATAATTCACCTCAGTTACTGGCTATAGCATTCCTCGCAGATGTACATAGCTTCATCATCATATTCTTTTTTTGCAATCTTTTTATCACATATCCTGCATGCATTTTTACTCATGTTAATCACCTTTGTTGTTTTTTTTGACTTCAACTCCGAAGAATATTTTATCCTTGAACTCAGTGCGTATAATCCTGGCTTTATTATCAAGATTTTTTCTAAGTTCTTTAGGTATTCTTAAATAGACAGTTGATCCGCTTTTTCCTCTTTTTGTTATGTTTGTCATATATGGCCTTCTGTTCATATTAATGAGATAAACATTTTCAAGATTTCCGCTTAGTGCTTTTAATTCCTGTTTTGAAATCTTTAATGTCAGTAAAGGATCAATATCATTCACATTTTCAATTTTTATTATTTCAGTCATTTTTTCCATTTCCCCTCAGTAAAATCAGGAGCCTTTTCATTTATGTTTATCATTTTTTAACTTCATAATATTAGAAATAATATTAATATATAATCAGGGATTTTTTTATTTAAATTTGATTGCTATAAATTATAAGAATAATTAATTAAAAAATTATAAATTATTTAACCTCCCTCGATAAACCACTGCTCTTCTTCTGCATAAAAACCTGTTGGATCCTTAACATACCAGTATGCTTTCTGTATCAGCTCGTAGTGCGTATTTTCCTGTTCCATTAGGAATTTAAAGAATTTTTTTAACTCCTGTGTGTCTGATTTTTTATGCAGCTCTTTGTAAAAATTATAGCTTGATTTCTCTAATTCAAGGGCAGTCTCATGTGCTTTCAGGTCATCACTGCTTAGCCTGGTTTTTTCTTTAAACTCATTCACTGTTGTTGTAAAGAATTTTTCTGTATCCTCTTTTTTATTTCCGCTATTAGAAATATCAATCTTTTCTTTTTCAATATATCCTTTGATTGCATCCTTGTGTTTTAACTCTTCTTCTGCCAGATAATTAAATGTTGCCTTAACAACACTATTAGAAGTTTTTTTTGCTGTTGCCTTGTATATGTCATGTCCTTTTTGTTCAAATGCAAGGGCTTCTTTCAGAGTATTTTTCAGATCCATTATAATCACCAGTTAACAATTAAGCTAATCAATATTAAAAATTTTTCTAATGAGTTATTTTATTAAACTTTATTATTATTATTTATTTAGGCTTGGGGAGATTTGCTGGTTGCTCCTGAATCTTAAACAGGACGTTCCCCAAGTGCCCCTTGTAAATATATATTCTAAGGGAGCTATTGAGG
>JAFGRO010000022.1 GCA_016935095.1 Candidatus Woesearchaeota archaeon | reverse complement strand
GAGAAAAGGCAAAAAATAAGGCTAAAAAACAGCTAAAAATTTAATTTTTCAAACAAAAAATTTAATAAAAACCAGCAGATTTTTTAATTAAGCCTGAAAAATCAGAAAAATTAGCATCCCTTGCTGGTTTCACAAGCACTGGACATTCTCACATAAGATTTAAAAATAATTTCATTTTTATTCTGACTTATGACTATTTATTCTCATTCGAGATTAAGCACATTTGAGCAGTGCCCCCTAAAGTTTAAATATAATTACATAGACCAGATCAAGACTGAAATAGAGCAGACTATTGAGGCATTTATGGGAGAGATGGTCCACAAATCATTGGAAAAGATATATGTTGACTTAAAGTTCAGGAAATTAAACTCATTGCAGGAATTAATGGATTATTTCAATGATCTCTGGAAAAAGAATTATAATGAAAGCATCCTGATTGTGAGAAAAGAGTATTCTGCTGAAAATTACAGGCAGATGGGTGAAAAATTTATCAGTGATTACTATGAAAAACACACTCCATTTAATCAAAGCATTACACTTGACACTGAAAAAAGGATTGTAATTAACCTTGATAAAGAAGGTAAGTATGTACTGCAGGGATATATTGACAGGCTGGCCTGCAAAGGAACTGTTTATGAGATTCATGACTACAAGACAAGCTCTTCCCTGCCTTTGCAGGAATATGCTGATGCAGACAGGCAGCTTGCCCTTTATTCAATTGCAGTTAAACAGGGATATCCTGATGCAGCAGATATAAAACTAATATGGCATTATCTTGCATTTAATAAGGAGATTATCTCAAAAAGAAGCGAGGAAGAGCTTGAAAACCTAAAAAAAGAGACAATTGAACTAATTAAGCAGATAGAAGCCTGCAAAGAATTTGAGCCGAAAACAAGCGCATTATGCGACTGGTGCGAATTCCGAGGCATATGCCCTAAATGGAAGCACCTTGCTGTTACGGAAAATCTGCCTGTAAATGAGTATTTAAATGAAGACGGAGTAAAATTAGCTAATAAATATGTTGAATTCAATAAAAAAAAGACAGATATTGAAGATGAGATGAGCAAAATAAGGGAAGCTTTATTTGATTACTGCAAAAAGAACCATATAGAGGTTGTATTCGGCTCTGATAATAAATTAGTCTGCAAGACCTATGAAAACTTTAAATTCCCAGGAAAAAACGAGCTTTTAAGAAAACATCTGGAGGAAGCACTAAAAAAGCTCGGCAGATATGATGAAGTTGCTGAGCTTGATGTATTTAAATTATCCAGGATTCTCAAAAGCAGGGAATGGCCTGAAAATATCAGAGAAATTTTAATGAATTTTGCAAGAGACGAAAAAGTGCAGAGGATCTATATCGGGAAGAAGTATTGAGATTTAATTTTAATTCTTAAATATTTTATTTTTTCATTATTGATGGAAACTGCACAATGCTTTCGCTGTAAAAACATTACGTCCCTCAATATTTCCCTCTGCTTGTTTGATCACAGGGGCCCTTGGGGAACTTCTGCTTTAAGATTCAGGAGCAATCAGCAGATTCCACAAAGCCCAAATAAATAATTTAAATTTAAAAAGAATTAAGATTTTAAAGTATTTCCAATACTTAAACTAAAAAATAAAAAGAATTTACAAGTTATAAATACAATATTCATATAGTTTTTATAAAACACAGAAAATTAACTTTTTCCTATAAACAATCTTTGCATTCCTGAGGGCAGTTTATCTGTTTCTCATTATTATAATCAATGTTCAAAGGCAATATAAGGTCTTTCGCTGTTGATATGACAATGTTCATCTCTACATCCTTTACTTTTGGATTGCCCCTTAAATGAGAGTTTACAATTCCCTCCAGCCTTTTTAAGTCAGTTGCTGTAAACAAAAGGCAGAGATTATATCTTCCGGACATGACTAATGCATTTACAAAAAAAGGGCAGTCTTTATATTTATCTATTACCTCTTTAAGGTCTGTTGCATTAACATCAACTTTAGCTAAAAACAAGTCCACTATCCTAAAATTAACGCCGTTTACAGTATACAGAATTCCCTTTTCCCTTAATTTTCTTAATCTTGCGCCTACTGACGGCTGTGACAATTTAATTGCCCTGGCAATCTCCTCCTGGGATATGTCCGGATTTTTCGAGATTAAAGTGAGGAGAGTATTATCCCTGTTATCTAATCCAAGCTTTTCATTGAATTTTGTCTTTTTCTTGAATTCATCTATCCTGGAAAAATAATTTGTGTTTTTCATTTTATTAAAGGTAATTCTCATATCATATTTAAATTTTTCCTATAAATTATTTTAGTTAACCTAAAAAAGATTATATTTTATAGTAATTAGTTTTATAAATTTAATTTTCAATCTTATTAGTGCAATGAACGATAAAATAATATGCAAAAAAGGAAAATGCTATGAGCCTGATTCCCTGAAAAACAGGATTTCAAAGCTCTTTGATAAAGATGACCCTGCAGAGCAGATTGAGCAGGACCTGATTATGGAATCTATATAACCTCTGGGTTTCCCCCTCTTTCCCAGAGGGATTTCCTGTCCTATAAAATGAACGGAGGTGATCACTATGTGCGGCGGCGGAAAATGCTGTTAACTGGTTTAATAGTCTGATTTATAATTTAATTTTTTTAAATAATTTTATTTCACTTTTAATCTTAGTTATTGAGGGAATTGAATTTAGTTTTAATTTATTTTATTTTTAGTAATTAAGGGAGAGCGCTTCCTGCCCT
>JAFGRO010000021.1 GCA_016935095.1 Candidatus Woesearchaeota archaeon | reverse complement strand
TACTCAGTGCATTATCTTTTTCTTTTTCAAGCAATTCTCTATGCTCATCTAGTCTTTTATCAATATTATCATTTGTTGTAGACAAAAGATTAAATCCAATTCTAGCTACGGGTTCAAATAAGCCAAATCCTGCTAGAAGTCTCTCATTATTATTAACTGTTCCCTGTAACTCGAGTGCTTTAATAATTAATGGGGCTTCTTCAAGTTCAATAATATAACCTGAGTAATTAAGTCCATTTTCATTAGGATTATTTTCACTTGAATACACTATGGAATCTTGAGATTGGCTATAGGCAATAATTATTGGTAATAAACCTATTAAAATGAATAAAATGCTTTTTTTGAGTTTTTTTATTGAAGACATTTTTTTATTACGAAGCTATACAGGCTCTCCTGTAGGTGCTTGACAAGTACCATTAAAACATAAGCCAATGCTACAAGGTGTTTCATCAGGTACTTTTTGACATGAAGTGCCTTGACAAATTCCTGTAAGACATTCACCAATACATGTATTATCATCGGTTACTCTGTTACAATCATTATCTTTTAAATCACATATCTCTAAAGAAGGAAGAGTTTCTCCATCACATGTTCCCCATGTATTATCTACCTTACATGTCTGTGTTCCGTCCCTGCATTCTCCAATATTTTGTGTATCAGCAGGACCTGTATAACAATCCCTTGTTTCCCCAGATTTGCAAGTAGTACATGCGCCATCATCACATCCAGTTTCACAGTCATAAGCAATACTTTTGGAATATTCATTATAACAATAATATTCTACAATATTAAATTCATCTTTACAATAATCTTCAAATAAATATTCTTCTCCATTTAGAAAACCGCTAACTGTACCCATAGTAAAATAATCAAAGCCATCAGTATCATAACAAAAATCGACTGGAATACATACACCCTCTTTACATCTATTTTCACAATAAAATGAAATACTTCTTGAATAATTATCTCTGCAATAATACTCAGTTAGTTCAACATCGTCTACACAAGAATCTTCGAGTAAGTATTTTTCTCCGTTTAGGAAACCACCAACATTACCCTTCGTAAAATAATCAAAACCATCAGAGTCATTACAGGAGTCATCTGGGATAGGGCAAACACCATTTTCACAATCCTTTTCACCTTCACATCCTACTGATTTAGAATATAAACCAAGAACAACAGTGTCGTAGAATCCCTCTGTTTTTTCACAGGAATACTCAACTAATTTTCCAGAATCTGATAAACAATAATCAGTAGGGTCATCTCCAGTTACAAGATTAGGACCATCAATAACTCCTTTTACATAAACATTATCTCCACCATCTGAATCAAAACAAGGAATTTGAAATTGAGTTAATTTAATCTGTTCTCCAATTTTGTAGACCTCTTTTTCAGTAAAAAGAATTATATATCCCTCAATAAGATTTTCACATTCATGTCCTGCTTCATAACATGTTTCTTCACAACAAACACATCCAAATTCTTGATTACATCCCATTTTACATAAATCTCTTACAGGGCAACAACCACTTTCAGGATCACTTCCACAATCAAAATCATAACAGTCTACAAATCCATCACCATCATCGTCTATTTCATTATTACATAATTCATTTTCACCCGCAAATCCACATTCACAAGTTACTGGATTACATTCAGCTCCTCCATCGCAGGGATGAGAAGCATCACAAGGTGCATTGCATAATTCTCTTGAACAGACTTTACTATCAACATAATGGCATTTATTATCAAAGCATTGATTCAGTGAAGTCTTATAACCAGAGCATCCCTCAAAACAATCATCATCTGTCCTACAATAATCTTTACAATCTGAACTAGCTGAACAATCATTATCTTCACAATCCACTAATCCATCATTATCATTATCTATTTTGTCATCACAGATTTCATTGTCTATTCCGCATACATAAGTCCTAAACATAAAATCTATGCGTGGGTGCCAACTATCTCCATAATAAGCTTTACCTCTTAAATATACATTTTTGTTGTTTGCTCCTGGAGCGTAATTTGAACCACCTGTTTGAATTATTTTAAGTGTATATTTTTCACCTTCAATTAATTCAACTGATTCAAAGTTAAATCTAATCCATTTAGTATAACCTCCTGCACAATACTCACCTGTATTAATAGTTAAAATTGAGTTTGTTAATAGGTTTCCATTAAAATCTTCACCAGACCTTATCTCTGCAATATATTGTTCATTATTTGGATTTGCACATATTTCTATATATTGTAATGACTGTGTATTGGAGGGAATAAATGATTGCCCAATTTCTTTAGAACCATATTCACTATTGTAATTTCTTTGTTCCTGATCAAAACCACATTTAAGTTCACTGTGTGGCTCTAGTTCTGTGCGCATCCCAAAATAATCCATACAAAATTCATAATCAGCTAGGTTAACTAATTGATCATTATTTAAGTCATAGGTTAAATTATTAGAATCTTGGTTATTTTGTAATATTGTCATTAATAAATTAAGATCATCTAATTTAATTATATTATCTTTATTAATATCGCACTTTGAGAAATTTTCTTGGCCAAGAGTATTTAAAAATAGGAAAGTAACTAATATAACAAATATAATAAAATTTCTTTTCTTAATTTTCTTCCCTCCCTATTTATTCAATTTGGTATGCTTTGAGAATTTCAAAAAACACAGCAAAAATCAACGGGCCAAGGATAAAGCCTATAAAACCGAATAAGCTTAATCCTCCGAAAACACCGATTATAATGATTAAAGGATGGATTTGTGCCTGATCACTGATAATCTTTGGTTTGATGATATTATCAACAGTGCTTACTATTCCTATTCCGTAAATTAAAAGACCGATTGATCTTGCCACTCCAAAATAATCCGATGCCTGCAGGCTGGTCAAAAACAAATAAACAGAGATAGGTACATAAATTAATGGGGGGCCTGCAACAGGAAATAAAGCAAAAAATGTTGTCAGCAATCCTAAAAAAATAGGAGCTATTGTCCCGAAAATAAAATAACCAATGCCTGCGATAATACCCTGTGCAATTGCAGTTACAATATGGCCGTATAAAACAGCACTTGTAGTCTTCCTGATCCTGTTAATCAGCAAAGTTTTCTGTTCACTGCTGAAAGGGATATATTTTTCTATGTTTTTAACAAAAATTTCTCCGTCTTTGAACAGATAATACATAAAGAAAAACATAATAAAAAAATTTAAAATTGTATTTGGCAGTGCCAGCAAGAAATTTTTTGATATGCCTATAATTGAACTGACAAGGGAATTAAGTATGCCTGAAAAATCTAATTGTATACCGAAATGTTCTGCCATGAATTCAGTAATTTCAACTAAATGTATTTCCGAAAAATTGAAATCATTCCTGATTACCGAGATGATTTTCGGCGCCTCTCCTAAAAGGGAATTCATAATTGAAAGCACAGGCAAAATGATTATTAATATGACCATAGAACACATAATGACAGAGGAAATTATCCTGTGTTTTATTCTTTTTTCAATTATTTTGTAGATAGGGTAAAAAACATACACAATGATCATTGCAGACACAATAGAAATAATATACGGCTTGATAATCAGCAGACAAAAGACACCAAGCAGGACTACAATTATAACTGAAATATATTTTTTAAAAACTTCCCTGTACATAAAGGTTTCTATAAGAAGAAACCTATATAAATTTTGTGATTGGAAATTAGAGAAATGGGCCTGTCCGGACTCGAACCGGAGATTCCCGCCGGTTGGAAAGCAACGCTTTCTTCGCTGCTAATGTCGAGGCGATGTCATTTGTGGAACTTTTTGTATAAGTCAAGCCACTAGACCACAGGCCCGCTAAGAATTAGGAAAAAGGGATTTATTTTAAAAGCTTTCTTTTCAGAAAAGATTTATAAACCTACCTTACTAATAAAGAGCTAAATTGAAAAAAATTAAATCCTTGTTTAATTCACAGTTCAAAAAAAGGATTATATCAGCAGTTGTAATTATTCTTACAATATATGTCCTTATCCTGATATTCCATAAATTTTTAGATAAATTATTTTCTTCAATAATCTTCATCTCCCCTCTCTACCAGGCTGTAAAGCATGAGATTGCCAGCAAGTCAGTGAATGGCATGGTTTTTGTCTCTTTTTTCGGCTCTCTGTTTTTTATTTCATACCCTGCTGAATTGGTTTTCCTTTTATATTCAGGATTCGGATATAACCCTTTTTATGCTTTGGGGATAATGCTTTTATTTATTATGCTCTCGCAGATAATAAATTATTATATCGGCTATTTTCTCGGGGCAAAAATACTTCATATCTTCATCTACCAGACAAGAAAAGAATATTCCGGCTTTTTAATCAGGCATGATTCATTGTTCATTTTTTTGGCAAATGTTTTTCCCTTGCCAGCGGATATACTTACTGCGATTCTCGGTGTTGTAAAATATAATTTTAGAAAATGTATACTTTTTGTTTTCCTGGGTCAGTTGACTAAATATCTGATTTTAATTATAATTATGACTTTTTTTCAGGGCATGGTTAATATATTCACGTATTTTTAGAAAAATGAGTGCCGGAGGCGAGATTTGAGCTCGCGACCTCAGGATTTCTAGCGCATATGGAATATCACAGCAAAAGCTCAACACTCATAAGCATATGAGTCCTGCGCTATAACCAGCTAAGCTACTCCGGCAATATTCTGAAAGGGAAATTAGGATATTATATAAAAGTTTTGCAATCTGCGGATGTAATCTTGGAGTATTTATTTCAGGGAATTGACTATAATCTAAACAATTAAAAATAAGGTTATGTTTTTAATTAAATTATGTTTGTAAATGATATTTTTTATATCCTGGATGATTTTTTTGCAAAAAAGTTTCATTATGTGATGTATTTTTTATTGATCCTTTTCTTATATTCATTTGTTAAATCAGGTGTATTTTCAAAATTAAAAAAACTCCTTTTAAAGAACATTTTGTTTATGCTGCCTTTTATTTTTTTAGGGGTATTTATTTCATTAAAATGTTTTCCTTTTAACCCTGTTGTGTATTTTGATGAGCAGACCTATTTGCTTTCCTCCCAGAATTTAATAGAAAATAAGGTAAATGCAATATGCAATACTCATGATGAGGGCTCATGTCTGCAATATTCTGTTCCAGCGCATGGCATAGGCATATTTACATTATATTCATTTTTTTATGATTATGACTTTGAAAGATTCTATGTAACTGCTTCAATATTTGTCCTGGTGATGTATGTAATGAATGCGATTTTGGTATTCTGTCTTGCCTCTTTGCTTTTTTCAGGTAAAATCATCAAGTGGATTTCATTTATCCTGTCTGTTTTTTATCCCTATAATTTAATCTATTCAACAAATATAATGCCGGCAACATTGACTAATACTTTTTTGATTATATCCTTAATTGCGTTGGTTTTGCTAATCAGGTTTAAATATGATAATCTTTATCTATACCTGCTGTTGGTTGTCTCATTAATGCTTGTTTCTTCTTTCAGGGTGGAATACTGCCTTATTTTAAGTTTAGCTTTAATTTATATCTTTTTTAAATTTAAGAATAAAAAAACAATTGATAGGATTCTAAATTCACATGTAAAAACAATTGCTTTATTAACCATGTTTTCGGGAATAATACTTTTATATCTCTATTTCTTATTTTATATAAAACAAAAGCTTTTTTCAGGAGGGGGGGCATATTTCGGTTTAACATATCTTAATATGACTTATATGATTTTTTTCATGAAAAATCCTGTTTTTATTTTTTTGACAACCTGTTTTTTCATTTCTGTTTTGGGAATTTTTTTGAACAAAGAAGAAGATAAGCAGAATATAAAATTAAAATTCTTAATTTTAGGCATCTTCCTGTTTTATATTATTTTATATACTTTTTATAATCATCCTGATGTATTCAGATTTATAATACCAGTATCCTCTATCTACTTAATTTTTTCATCAGCAGGGATGTACTCTTTATTCAGGTTGTTTATTAAAAATAAGAAAATAGTTTATATTGCATTAATAATTTCTTTGTCTTTAATTTCAGTCTGTTTTGTCAATAGCTCTTTTAAAGAAAAACAGGTGTTGCTGACTCAGACTAAATATCATAAATATTTTCTTGACCTGATTTCAGGAGAAAAACTGGATGCACTATTGCCTGGTTATAATGGAGATTCTTATCTTTTTTTTAAGGCGTCTTATCTTGGGCAGATAAAAAGAATTAAAAATTTTTTTTATGATTATTCACTTGCAATTGAAAAGCTGAAATCAGGAAAAAAAATATACTATATCAACACTGTCTTTGAATCAGTTGAAAACTCTTTTTTTAATAATACAAAAAAATTTGATTACGAGCTTGTATATAAAGAGCCGAACTATAATTATAGAATTTATGAAATAAAATTAAAACCAGGAGAAAAATGAAAAATAGAGCTATTCTCGGGATATGGGATGGTCATGATTCAGGAGCAGCACTAATTAAGGATGATAAAATTATTATTGCTGTAAATGAGGAAAGATATACAAGAAGAAAGCTTGAAATAAAATTCCCGATAAATTCAATAAATGAAATTCTGAAATATGTTAAAAAAAACCAGGGGGAAATATCTGCAGTTGCTGTGTCTACTTCAGACTTTACAAAAACATTGACAAGAGTTATTCCTGCTTTGAAAGAGAGATATTATCTTGTAAGAAGGCATAAAAAACAACCTTCTATGACTGATTTTTTAATGAAAATTATTAAGTATAAGATTACTCAATTTGGTTCAAATTATTTAACAAGGCTTATCAGTGGTATCATAATTAAAAAAAAATTAAGGCTTCTTGGATTAAATAATAAAAAGGTTTATTTTGTTGATCATCATCAGTGTCATGCAGAGGCAGCTGCAAGAACAAGCGGGTTTAAGGAAGCAGTAATCATAACAATAGACGGTTTAGGAGACGGTCTTTCAGGCACAGTTAGTTTTTTTTCTGAAGGCAGGTTAAAGAGATACAGCAGCATATCTTCACTGGATTCCGTAGGTATATATTTTGAATTCATAACTCAGATAATGAATTTCAGGGAATTGGAGGATGAGGGCAAGGTCATGGCTTTGGCAGGCTACGCCTATCCGACAGATATTTCTAAAAACCCTATGAAAAATTTTTTTGAAGTTAGGGGCATACAAATAAAGGGCAAATATTCTGCTCTTATGATGTATAGAAAATTGAAGAATCTTTGCTTTTTATATCCAAGAGAACAGTTTTGCTATCTTGCCCAGCAATGTCTTGAATACTGGGTTATCCAATTAATTAAAAATGCTGTAAAACAATTTAAATGCTCAAATATCTGCCTCTCAGGCGGAATTTTTGCAAATATTGTCCTTAATATGAAGATCAGGAATATTGAAGAAGTAAAAAAATGCTATGTCTTTCCCCATATGGGCGACGGGGGTCTTGGATTGGGAGCTGCTGTTGCTCTTAATTACAGGTTAAATAAAGTAGATTCTTATAAATTCAATAGCCTTTATCTTGGAACCGGTTACTCTGACAGTGAAGTCATTGAATTCTTGAAAAGATACAAATTAAATTATGCCAAATTAAAAAATCCTGAGAAAATTATTGCAGATTTAATTTTAAAAAATGAAATCATTCTGCTTTTTCAGGGAAGAATGGAATATGGTCCGAGAGCACTGGGAAACAGGAGCATTATAGCAAGGCCTGACTCTCCTGAAATCAAGGACAAATTAAACCTGATCATTAAAAAGAGGGCATGGTACCAGCCTTTTTGTCCTTCTGTTCTGGAAGAGGATGCAGAAAAGCTTTTTATTGAATATGATAACAGAACTAATCTTTTTATGACGATGGGATATAAGGTTAAAAAAAACCATGTAAATTTAATGAAGGCTGTAATCTCATATGATGATATATGCAGGCCGCAGTTTGTATTGCCAACCAATGGATTTTATTACAGGCTTTTAAAAAAAATCAGGAAAAAACTCGGTTTTGGTGTTATATTAAATACCAGTTTCAACATACATGGTTTTCCTATTGTCCGTTCTCCTGAAGATGCAATTAATATATTTTTAAACACAGAGATAAAATTTATGCTTATAAATGATTTTCTTGTAAAAAAAGAATGAATATTCCTGAAACTAAAAAAAACGATCATATATTCTTGATATTAATGAAGGATAGGCTTCACATGCGGACCAGCAGTTGGGACAATGCTTTAAAATATTTTTTTTTAATTCTCTTCTTTTCTTGTCAAAAACAGAATCTAGATTATAATTTGTTTCTCTAATAGACCCAAGCTTTTTATTAAAAAACAGGCACGGATAAATATCTCCCTCGGGATTAATTGTAATTGTGCTGTTAAGCGCACTGCATATTGCAAACGGATATTCCCCTGTTTCCAGGAATTTTTTCAGCAATACCAGATATTTTTTTTCAAAATAAGAAAAAGGATTAAATCCGATCTTTTTGCTTGTGATTGACAAATCAATATCTTTCAGCTTTTCTTTTTTATTGTGCATAGTATCTATATCTCTTTTCATATAATATATTTCTGAATTCTGTGCCAGATTTATGTGAATTTGGTCATAAGTAAGGAAAGGCAATTCTTTTTTTAAGGCAGTATATGTCTCTTTCAGTTTTCCTGAATTATATTCAGAAGAAGTAAAACCAATATAAGCAATGCCTTTTTTTATGGAATCTATTTTTTTAAAGGTCTCTACTGCTTTCTTCCATGTGCCTTTTTTCCCGCGCATATAATCATGCAATTTCTCAGGGCCGTCAATGCTGACTGTGACTATTAATTTTTTATTATATATTGAAAATATTTTTTTTACTGTTTCAATAATCTTCTCAGTTAATATCCCGTTTGTCGGAAAATGCAGTAAATAAAGATTTTTATTGCTGTTTATTATGATTTCAAAAATTTCAATTATGTCTTTGCGTAAAAAAATCTCACCGCCGGTTATGTCAATCCATGAAAAATAACTGTTCTTTTTAAAAAATCTTTGCAGTTCCTGATTATTTAATTCATTACTTTCTTTTTTTTTCCATATACTGCATGCTTTACACCTGCAATTGCAGTCTTTTGTAATAAAAAGATTTAGTTTAAACGGCCTTTTATTTAAACCAAAGTTTGCTTTTATGATATTTAATGAAAAATAAGATAATCTTCTCATCTGTTTACTACCTCTTTAATTATTGTTTCCATAATTTTAAGTCCGTCTTCTATAGCCCTTAGTTTCCCTTTGCCGAATCTCCTCTTTTTTTCAAAACTCGGGATTTCCAGGACCTTTAGTTTTTTTTTTGCGCATTTAATAGAAATTTCTGTTTCAATTGAAAATCCTTTGCTTTTGAGGTTAAGGACATTAACAGATTCTCTTTTAAAAGCACGGTACCCATAACATAGATCTGTATATTTTGCTCTAAACAGGAAGTTTACAAGGATGACAAAAAATTTATTTCCCATTACCCTGATAAAAGAAATATCCCTGCTGCCACCTCCTTTAATGAACCTTGATCCCATTGTTACATCATATCCTTTTAGCAAACCATTAATAAGAAGATTTATTTCATCTGTTTTATGGGATAAATCAGCATCCATGATGATTATAAAATCCCCTTTGCTTTTTTTAATCCCTTTTGTTATTGCAGAGCCTTTGCCGAATTTGTCAAAGAACATTCTGCAATTAAATTTCTTTGCAACAGCAACTGTCCTGTCTCTGGAATATCCGTCTACAATTATTATCTCGTCAATATATCCCGGAATTTTTTTTAAAAGAAATGCAATGTTTTTTTCCTCGTTAAGAGTCGGGATAACAAGTGAGATCTTTTTGTTTTTTTTCATAACATCTATATTATGACTGAAATATATAAAAATTTATATTTATTTAGCTATTATTTACTGATTGATATTTTTTAAGGAAGATATTTATTTTCAGAATGCATGAGGATAAATGAGGATGAAGGAATAACATGGATTATTTTACAATATTTGAATCAATAAATATTATAATAATTATTGTCTTTGGAATAATAACCTCTTACCAGGACCTGAAATACAATAAAATCAGGAACAAATGGGTTGTTATTGCAATTTTAAGCTCTGTATTAAGCCTGCTCATTGCTATTTTCTATTTAAAGAGTAAAGGGACAGAAATAAATATAGACTATATAAAAATCTATTTTATTAATATCCTGATCTCATTGGTTTTTGGATTTTTTTTATGGCTCTCTAATCTCTGGGCTCCCGGAGATGCAAAATTATTTTTAGCTTATGCCGCGCTTGTGCCGTTATCAGTTTATAAATGGGGCAATACAGGGTATTTTCCGTCTTATATCCTCCTTATAAACACAGTCACCCCTGTTTTTTTGTATTTTATAGTAAAAATAATCTTTAAAATAAAATTTAAGATTCTGTTGAGACAATTTATACTTGTATTAGACCCGAAATTTTTGTTCAGCTCGGCAATATTCCTTTTTGGATTTTATACAATAACCACAGCAGTATTACAATTCCTGAAAATACAGTCAACAATGGTATTCAATGTAATATTTATTTTGATATTAATGCTTTTCTTTACAAATATTCTGAATATTAATATGACAGCAATAGGATTCTTGCTCTCGATTATCAGATTTGTGTTTGATTTTCAGAATATATTTAGCTTAACTTTTTTAATAAATTTCTTAATGCTGTTTCTCTTCTTTGTTTTGCTGAGATATTTTGTCTTAAATCTCTCTTTTATTGCTTTTTCAAAACCAATTTATATTGAATCATTAAAGCAGGGAATGTGCCTGGCAGAGGATATAATTGAAAGTAAGGGAGAATACACTAAAAAAAAAGAAACCTCAATTTCATTTGTTAATAGTATTTTTGAAGCATTCCAGAAAAAGGAGACTATCCTTGATAATTACAAGTCCCTTACAAAAGAAGATGTAAAAAAGATAAATACTCTGCATTCAGGAGGAAAAATTAAAGAGCATATTATCTTTATACATGAAAAGATTCACTTTGCCGTATCCATGTTCATAGGCGTAATTATCACCTTGCTGTGCAGGGGAAATTTTTTAATATTTCTCAGACAATTATTGGAAAGCTTTATAAATTAATTTTATATCTGATAACTAGAAACAAGTGGGGGGGAAAATGAGTTCAGAAGAATCTTCTTTCAAAACAAGAAAAATAGACAATCTTGAGTTACATGATGAAGAGGGTTATGTAGCAGTTTCGGTGAATCCTGTTTTTTATCCACTGGACATTGTTTATTCTGCATGTTATATTTTTTTAGACAGGGCATATATCTTATTAGGAGGAGATCCCGAAGAAGAAATCATTGTAGAGCTCAGGCCTAAAAATCCACAGGATATTGAATCTCTTGGAAGGGATTTTAATAATGAACTTCTTAACTATGCTGTTTTTAGTATCAATTCAGAAAAAACAAGACCTGTGAAAGAAGCAATTGTTAGCAAAGCACTTGCAACCAATCTGATTGATGAATTTGAAGAGCCAGGTTCAGACGATGATAAAGTTGATACAAATGATGATGATTCAGATAGTGATGGTCTGGATTATATTGATGATCCTCTTGGAATTGCAGTGCCCTGGGAAGAAAAATATGGCAAAGATCAGGAAAAGGACGAAAGTGATTCATGCAATGACAATGAATAAACTTATTATTGACAAAAAAAAGAATGAAGTTAAACTGAATTTTGATACAAGGTTTTATGGTTTTGCTGCAATTTTAGCTGCTTCTAAGGACTTTACTGAAAGCTGCTGGATATTTATGGACGGAGACAAGAATGACCAAATTTCAGTAAATTTAAAGCCTAAATCCAAAGAAATTGATATAAATAATTTAGGTTATGACTTTTATAATTATGTATTAGGATTAATGCAAAATGCAATTTATTAACGGGAGAAAAATTCTTTCTGATTATAAGCTGAATAATATTAAGACCAAAAAAATCAGGGACAGGATTTTAATAGTGACAGATTCCGGCTCTTGGGCTGCTCTGAAAAGAGAAGAATATGCAAAACTAATGGGGCATACTCTAACTGAAGAATTATATCTCAATCTGGAAGAAAAGGGAATTATTCTAACTAAAAATAATTTTGACATGATTGTAGACTCTTATAAAAGGAAAAAAAGGCAGCTTTTTCAGGGAACATCACTGCATATAATTGTAGTAACACTTAGATGCAATATGGCATGCGTTTATTGCCATTCAGCCTCTAAACACATATCTAAAAAAGAATATGATATGGACAAAATAACAGCTCAAAAAACAGTTGAATTTATTTTTCAGGCCCCTTCAAATGCCCTTACAATTGAATTCCAGGGAGGCGAGCCTCTGGTTAATTTTGATATTGTAAAATTCATTATAAATTATGCTAAAAAGCTCAATTCAGAATATAAGAAAGATTTAAGGTTTTCAATTGTAACTAACCTAACCTTGATGAATGATGAAATCCTGAAATTTTTAGAAGATAATAAAGTTGGTATATGCACTTCATTAGACGGGCCGAAAATAGTACATGATTTCAACAGGAAATTATTAAACAGGGGAAGCTCTTATCCTGATGTAATAAAATGGATAAAAGCAATAAAAAAAAGAAATAAAATAGGTATAAATGCATTGATGGTTACTACTAAAAATTCTTTAAAATACCCTATGGAAATAATTGATGCATATCAGAGTTTAAAACTATCCAGATTATGGATCAGATTCCTTAATAATCTTGGATATGCATTAAATATATGGAAAAAAATCTCATACTCTCCAGAGGAATATCTTGAATTCTGGAAAAAAATAATTGATTATGTTTATTTGCAAGATAATATAATCGAGGTTTCGAGTTTATACATGTTATTGAAAATCATGACTAAAGAAGATCCTATGTACTTAGATTTGATGAGTCCCTGCGGCGCGGCAATTGGCCAGCTGGCTTACCAGTTTAATGGCAGTATTTACAGTTGTGATGAAGGACGGATGGTTGGTGAAGAAATTTTTAAGCTTGGTACTGTTTTTGAAAACAGTTATAGGGAAGTCCTATGTTCTGAGAAAACATGTAGCTTAATTTCATCATCTGTTAATGATGCCTGTTTGTGCAATTCATGTACATACCAGCCTTATTGTGGTTTGTGCCCTGTAAACTGTTATATGTCCACAGGAAACCTGATCCCGAAGCTTGCAACAGATTTCAGGTGCAGGATTTTAAAAGGACAGTTTGATTATTTATTTGAAAAGATTATTTTTGACACTAAATTTAATGAAAATCTTAAAAAAGGAAAATTAAAAACCCCTTATAAGCTGTGATTTTCTTTTTCTAATTAGAAAAAATTATAAATATAATGGCTTTTATTGGTAATATTTGTAATTTTATTTAGAGGTACCTGAAATTGCCAAAAAAGAGCGTGTTGCCTAAAATTAAGAAAAAAATATCTTCTTTTATAATGAATGAAGAGGGGAATATATCAAAGCATTCTTTATTTACTCTTGGAACTTTTATTGGCACAGCGGCAATTTCAGCTGTTCTGAGTGCAAAAGAGGTAAAAGCAGGAACGATTGTATTGGGGGGAAGTTGTACAGCCACGTCCTGTACAGTCACAGCAACACACACACATCACGCCAGCCACAGCAGCCACGCCAGTCACGCCAGTCACGGCAGTCACAGCAGTCACGGCAGCCACGGCAGCCACGGCAGCCACGGCAGCCACAGCAGCCACAGCAGCCACGGCAGCCACAGCAGCCACGGTAGCCACAGCAGCCACGGCAGCCATGCAAGCTACTAGTACTAATTAGTCTCATATTTATTAATTCAATTCAGCAAAGAGATATCTACACTTTTTTGCATTTCAACACATATTATCTCTCAATTTTAAGAGGTATTTTTGTATTTTCCTTGAACAGGTGGACAGGAAGAGAATTATCATGTGTAAATTGCACTGCTTGCAACTATCTGTACTTTTAAGTTTGAGGATTAAAGGATTTTTTTAAATATATACTCCAATTTCCTATTAAAATAAATGGATAAAACATGTATTAACAATATCATGATGTCAGATTTAGCATTAGTGAAATGTGATGGATATAAGAATATAAAAAAAGCTATCCAAAAATCCTTAGATTTGCTTGGAGGATTGAATAAATATGTAAAACAAAAAGATAAAGTACTTATAAAACCGAATATATGTACTTGCAGAACTCCTGAAAAAGCTGCAGTTACTCATCCACTTTTAATTAGAGCAGTCATAGAACTGGTAAAAGAAATCACGCCTTATGTTTATGTTGGCGAACAGACAGCATCAACTCTTTCAGGAAGCCCCAAAGAGGCCATTGAAAAGACAGGAATTAAAAAAATTATCCAGGATACTAATTCCTCTTTCAGGGATTTTCAGTATGAAGGATTTGTGGAAAAATATATTAAAGATAGTGTGGTACTGAATAAAACAGGTTTTGCAGAAGCATATTTTGATGCGGATGTAATAATAAATCTTCCAAAACTCAAGTCCCATTCAATAACATATTTGACAGGTGCGATAAAAAACTGTATTGGTTTTTTATCTCCTGAAGGAAGGAAATGCTTGGACAGTCTAATCAAGGATATAACAGACTTCAATCAGGCAATCGTTGATGTTTTTTCTTTTATCCGGCCTAAGATAAAGCTTAATATTATGGATGCAGTTGTTGCAATGGAAGGCGAGGGAGGTCCTACAACAGGTTTACCAGTTAAGATAGGCTATATTATTACATCAGAAGATGCTGTGGCCATTGATACAGTCGCATCAAAATTAACAGGACACACACCTTCCAAAATATTAACATCAAGATATGCAGCACTTCGGGGGTTTGGTACTAATGACTTTAGAAAAATAAAAATTTATGGTCAGAGATTGCAAGCAATAGATTCATTTAAGAAGCATTCATCTTATAAAAAAATGCTGAATAAAACGACAGAATCATTTGAATTATGGATTACTGAAAAATGTAAATTATGTGGTGCGTGTATTAAATCCTGCCCTGCAGATGCTATTAAAAAGTCTCACGGAAAATATATTATTAATAAAAAAAAATGCATACAATGTTTGTGCTGTCTAGAAGTCTGCTCCATCGGAGCAATACAGCAAATACACTTAAAAGAAAATACTTTATCTGAAGAACAGGGAATAAATGAAAATTCTCTTCAAGATACCTATACTGAGCCTGCTTTGATTAAATGTGGAAGTATCTGCAATAATAATTGCACTTTTTGCACGGACTTTGGTGACAAAGAACTATTTGACAAATCTTATGAGGATATAAGAAAGGAAATTGTAGATCTTAAGAAAAAGGGTATTTCAGAAATTATATTTCCCTGCAATGCAGATATCAGAAAAGACTTCGTTGATATTCTGGCTTTTGCTAAAGGGCAGGGATTCAATATTAGTTTGTATACAAATGGACGAATGTTTTGTTATAGACAATTTTGTGAAAAGACAGCTGATTTTGTAGATAATTTTTATTTTGTTCTTTTTACGGCAGTGAATAATAAAATTAATGATTTTATGACAGATACAGAAAATACATTATCTCAATCCATAACTGGCTTAAAAAATATTGTTTCTCTAGGAAAGGAGGTGTCTATAATATTGCCTTTAACCATTATAAATGCTGAGACTCTTCTTGAGACTATTTATTCATTGCCAGATGTTGAAAAAATTGAGGTCAAGGTGGTTCATCCTCATCCTGGAATATATAAAGAATTGGTAAAGATAGATAAAAACAAAAACATCTCCATAATTGACAAACCATACGAAATCAAGTTTGAAATAACTTCCAGATGCAATCTTAAATGCAATTTCTGTTATAATAAGAATAGTTTTTCAAGAAACCTGCCAGATTTACCGAAAAAAAAGATATTTGATATTATTGATAAAATCGCAAGTTCAGGAGTCAGGAACATTAGATTCACAGGAGGTGAGCCATTTCTTAGGAAAGATTTATATGAAATATTGAAATATGCCAAATCTAAATCACTATATACTTTGGTTAACACTAATGGCACACTTATCAATGATTTTTCCGCACTGAGGGGCATTGTTGATTATATGCTTCTGCCGTTTCATTCTCTAAACCAGGATGAAGTCTCTTTCAAAAAAAAGCTAATTACTTCTCTTAATAAAAACAATATTCCTTTTAGGCTAAACACTGTCTTGATAAAGGACAATATTTATCAGCTGGAAAAATATTTCAGGCTGATAGGTGAAATGGAGGTTGAATGGTTCTTGGCAAGGCCTGTACCGACAGCTGATAATAAGATGCCTATTGACAATGATGATGTTAGGATATTGATTGAAAAGCTTCTTTTATTGACTAAAAGGTATGATGAAATATTTGTTGACGGAATCCCTTTTTGTGCATATGAACCTGAGAAGGTAAAACTTTTTTCAAAAGGCGCAACTATATGCGGAATATTTGATAAGCTTGTTATTGATCCTTCCGGCAATATCAAACCCTGTTATTCTATTAATGAAGAGATAGGAAGAATATTGAATGATCCATTAGAAAAAGCTTGGACCTGCGGTTTATCTGCAGACATAAGAAAATTGAAGGTCTTTCCGGACAGATGCAAGGAGTGCAAATACTTAAATGGTTGTCTTGGAGGATGCAGGTTTGCGGCAAAACTTGTCAATGGAAGGTACGATGCTATGGATCCTTTGGCAAAACCAGGTATATTCCTATCATGATCTTTCTGTTATTGCACAAAATTTTTGTTTACTAATAGATATAATTGGATAAGTTATTCTTATTAGACTCAAAAATTTTTTTCAATTTTTTCTATTTCTGATTATTTCATTTTTTATAACAGATTAGAAATTCATTTTTTAATCTTGCATATTAACCTCTTTTTTCCTAATCATATATTAATAGCACTTAATTATTATTACGGCGTTTATCATACAATATCAACTACTCATATAATTCATATATATCCTTATCTAGATGTTTTTTATAAAAAATATTTTTTTGAATGTCCTGATTTCTGAGAAATATTGCCTTGTTGATAAATTCTTTTTCATGTGGCTGATGATATCCAATAGCATTTTTTTTAACACTGAATTTAACCTTGTTTTTAGAGAGCCTGTATGCAAACTCCTGATCTTCAAATCCCCAGAATACAAAATCCTTACTAAATCCACCATACATATTAAATAATTTTTTATCCATGAACACTATACAGGAGATCAAGAGAAACCATGGAAATTCATGATTCATTATATTGAAATTGAATTTTTTAAGAAGCTTACTTACGCGTGTATACTCAACTTTATCTTCACTAACTCTAAATTTATTTTCTTTTAATAATCTTTTTATCTTGTCTTTAGTAAAAGGATATTTTTTTAGTTCTTTCCTTACACCCAGAAAGACTATATTTGTATTGAATCCTTTGATTAAATTTTGTAAAATATCTGGATCAGCAATTATATCTGAATCTATGAAAAGAAGTATTTCTCCTGAAGCATATTTGGCTCCAATATTTCTTGCAGGTCCTGCTCTATTGCCAGCTTTTCCGAAACTATAAGGCTTCTTTCTTGGCCAATATATATAATTTAGATTACAGCTTGGTTTAAGTTTTTTTATCATCTCAACAGTATTATCATCGCTCCCATCATCAACAATAATGATTTCATATTTATTTTTAGGATAATTTAGATAAAATAAAGAAGTTAAACTAACCTCTAATACATCTTTTCTGTTATAAGTTGGAATTATTATGCTTATCTCTTTTTTGTCTCCTTTGCTGTCAAAAGGATTTTCTATCATATTTGCCTCAGAAGGAACAATACATGCACAACAGTTGTAAATGCATCTTGTGGGTGATTCTGATAGATTAAACGTACTATCGTGAAAATTACCCAGATAACCGTTAGAACCATAACCGTCTTTCATTGCAGAGTGGCATTGGTAAGCATTTCCTTTGCTATCTATTACAAAATAATTCATGCCTGCGTAACACCTTTTGTTAGAAAAATCTACAGAATCTAAACCATAGGTTCTTCCGAATTCCTTAATAATACTTCTTTCGTAATTTAAGTAATGCTCTTTGTTATTATAACTCTTTTTTAAAGGCTCAAGTTGAAAATGAATTCCATTATTCATGAATTTTTTTCCAATCATTTTTAATTTTACAAGGTTTCCTTTTGTCGCGACAGATTCCACATGTATTTGTTTGCCTTTTTTTCTGAGAAACTTATTAATTTTTTTTGCTTTTTTCAGGAAATTATCATAGCTGCAGTATTCCAAATGTAAAGAGGCAGTTATTTCACCTATTCTGTCATTGGGAATATCCAAAATTTTCATTGTTTTGTCTGCACCCAGTGAAAGATTTGTCACAATGGATATTGTGTGCTTTGTTTTCTTTATTATATCATTTATTATCTCTGAAATATTTTCAACAATCAATGGCTCTCCTCCGGAAAGCACAATATTCCATGAGCCCTGAAGTTTTTTTAATCCTTCTATTACATCTTTAAAATCATTAATTCTTATTTTTTCCTTTCTTTTTAAATTTAAAGTACAATAAGAACAACCATAATTGCATGTGTCTGTTAGTTCCCAAATCAGCGTCTTTGTCCTTTCAATTTTGTTCCTATTGAATACAATTGCTGAATTTTGCGGTATTTTAAATTCATACATCACCTCTGCGGTTTCATAGTCCAGATTCAGATCCTCAGGGATAAAAGGATTGTAAAACAGTTCACCAGTTATGATGTTCAGTCCAATGCTTTTTGCATACTCAATGGCTTCATCAATATTCTGATAGCAGTCAAAAACTTCTGGAATATGATCATTTTCCTTCTTCAAAACAGGAAATATCAGCCTAATATCCTGAGCTCCTAAATTTTTTACCAACGAGGCAATATTTTTTAGATGCATATAATTATATCTTGTGATGACTGTATTGACCTGAATATTCCCCTCAATATTCTTTATCCCCTGGATTGTCTGATTAAAAGTGTCTTTTGTATTCGTAATTTTATCATTGGTTTCTGATCTACCTGAATTTAGAAATATTTCAAATTTATTAACATAGTCAGCCACTTTTTCATAAAAATCTCTATATAAAAACATCCTGCCATTGGATTCCAGAATTATTCTGAATCCTAACCTCTTAGTGTATTCCAACAATTCAAAAAAATCTTTCCTAATCTCGGAATTGCAGGGGAATATAATCTCAGTGATATTTTTTTCTTTTAATTCTTCCAGTTCTTTTTTAATTTCATCACAGCTTTTTTCATGATTAGCCTTAATGTTTAAGTATCTGCAGAAAATGCAATTATTATTGCATTTATTACTTATTCTTAACTTATATTTTTTAATTTTAGTTAAATTAATAATTTTCTCTGCAGCTTGTTTATTTCCACTATGAAATTTAATTTTTTTAAAATTTTCTTCCATAATTTCAAGTTTAGTTCTATCCAATGCAAGCTCTATACAAATTTCAGCAGCAGCATTTGCATTATAGTCTTTTACAACTTTAGCTATTCCTGATTTTTCCAGATTCAGTGCTCTTTCAAGCTGATCATCATAGTCAATTATAAGAGGCATGATTATTGCAGGAGTTTTTGCAATAATAATTTCATTTGATGTGTTATAACCTGCCTGGCTTATTATTAAGTCAGCCTGATTCATTAAATTAAGGACATTGGTTTTATATCTGCTTATTTTAAGATTAGTTTCTTTTTTATTTTTCAAATTTTCAAATCTCTTATTAAATGGCCCGGGTATTATTTCAAATTTCAGATTTTCAATTTTCTTGTTTGTTAAATAATATATATCCATACAGGAATTCACAAATTTCTCTGCATCATCAAACCCTCCGCCGCCGCACAAAGCTAATATTTTAAATCCTTTGTTATTCTTATCATCATATGAGTTGTCAAAAGCAGTGTCTTTTACAAGGGGCCCGATAAAATCAAGGGTATTTAGTTTAACAGAATATTCTTTTTCAAGATTTTCAAATTCTCTTCTTTCATGCGGCGCTAATACTAAATCAAAGTCTCTGTAAAAATTACAATTAAAAAAAACTTTCATTTCCTTGTCTTCATATTTCCTTAAAATCAAAACCTTTTTTATATTTGTCAATTGCTTATTCCTGACAATATCTATAGAAAAAAAAGTATCAAAAATAAGGACATCAGGTTTTTCTTCTATAATTGCCGGCAGGATAAATTTTGAAAATTTTTCAGGTAAATTCCCCCCTTTGCTTGTAATATCAGGATTATCAAATTTTAATTTAATAAACCTGAATTTTTGTTCCTCAATTGGCAAAGTAAATTCTGAGTTGAGAAGAAAAACTATTTCTGAATCAGGCTCTGCTTTTTTTATTGAATCAGCAAGAACTAAACACCTGGTTATATGGCCTAAGCAATTATTACCTTCAACAAAAAAGACATATTTCATTTTCTTAGGCAAGGATACTCATACAGACTTTAGTCTGTAGGGGAATTGCCTTGCTTATCTCCGTTAAATTTTTTTTTAGCATTTTCAATAATAAAAAGTACGCAGCGAAAATGGCGTGCGCACTTTTTTTAACATTTTTTTAGCGTTAGCTCCAAAAAATCGTTGCGGGAGGCAACGAAAATGGAGTTTGTGAATATTGAACTTGAACATTACAACCACAAAGTTGGGATAAATTTTTGGCATTTGACATGGCAGACAAAATATCGTTATAATATGTTTGCCAATTTCAAATATGAAAAACTTTGCGAAGCTTGCATTCGCAAAGCAGCCAAACGACATAACATTAAAATTCATGTTTTAACAGTTATGCCTGATCACATTCATACCTTAGTTACTTTTCCTAAAGGAATGACTGATGAAAAAGCATTTCAACTTCTTAAAGGTTGTTCTGCTTATTCATTCTTTAAAAACCATCCAAAAGGTCGTTTAAGATATCCATAAGGACACATCTATGGAGCAGAGGTGGAACAGCAGTAACAGTTGGCTACAACCAACTGAATGATATTGTTTTATACATTTTAAACCAAGCAAAGCATCACGCTGTTGCTTGAGCCCCTTAAAGGATACTTGTGACTTTAGTCACAAGAGGAGGTCATTTTATTTAAAATGTCAAGATTCCCCCAGTTTATATTAAATGAGAGTTAATATTTAAAGATATATTCTCTTTTAAGTGTGTTTAAAGCTACATTAAAAAACAACATGCCATATAAAAAACCTTTTATACAAATTGCAGTTTTTATTAAACAATGAAGAAGCGCATACTTTTATTCATTTTGTTAATTGCCTTAATTTTACGTTTGGCAGGAATAGGTTCTGAACCTTATTGGACCGATGAGGTCATAACTGTACGGTGGGTGCAAGAGCCACTTAAAACAGCCCTTGATGTTTTTGTTAATTCTGAGCTGTATCCCCCAATGTATATGCTTACATTATGGGTATGGGTCAGATTCTTTGGTATTACGCCAATAGCTACTAGATTGCTTAGTACACTATTTTCCATTATGACAATATTTGTGATATATTTAGTGGGGAAAAAATTATTCTCTGAGAAAGTAGGATTAATAGCTTCTGTCATTCTTGCTTTTTCAAATTTTAATATTTATTATGCTCAAGAAACAAGAGCCTATTCCTTTCTTGTGTTTTTAACATTAGTTTCCTTTTATTATTTTATATTGTCTTTAGAAAAATTATCCCTGAAGAATTCTCTACTTTATCTCTTCAGTACTTTAATATTAATTTATACTCATGTATTTTCTTTACTTATTATTTTTGTACAAAATATATATTTCTTATTGATACAATATAAATCTCTTAAAATTATAAAAAAATGGATTTTTATTCAAATTCAATTATTAATATTGTATATTCCCTGGTTTCCTATACTGTTAAAGCAGATTACAAAACAAGATCATCTAAATTTAAAATGGATTCCTGTGCTTCATTGGTATAGTCCGCTGGTTGTTATAGTGAAATATTCGGGGAGCACAATACTGTTTATTGTATTTATTGTAATTATAATATATGCTTTTATAAAAGCACGTAAAAAAATTCCCCTTAAGCAAATTTCTCTACTGAGTATGTGGATTATTATACCAATTGGAATTATGTTCCTTTTCTCTTTTGTAGTTAGACCTTTGTTTCATGAAAGATTTTTCCAATTTGTTGTTCCGGCAATAATTTTAATTATCAGTTGGGCTATTAAAGTGTCTTTTGGAAATAAATGGGTTCTAAGCGGAGTTGTTGCCTTAATTATAATATTATCTTTTCCTCCAATCTATGAACAGTACTATACCACAAATAAAGATGATTGGATTACTGCTAGTGAATTTTTAAATGAAAATGTAAAAAATGGCGAGATAATTTTTATTCATCCTTTTTATCAACAGTATCCCTTTACATATTATTACAACAGACAGTGTTTTACTGAATCTAATATGTATGCCTGTAACTATAGAACTAAAGATATTTTGTCTTTACCTCCTCTTGCTAAATGCTGTAATGGAAGCACTATTCTCACAAGCACAACTGAAAATAATTACATGGGGGACTATACTTCTATTCCCCTGTGGGTAGTAGATGTTCGTAGCCAAAATTTTTATAAAGACTCTAACCTCTATAAGTATTTAAATGACACTATGGATTATCAGAATACAACTGAATTTTATGGTGATATCCTAATCCATAGATACAATCCGAAACAAGTGGAGATCTATGCAACAACGTGATAGAAATTAATATTTATTTAAATCACCAATTTTCAATTTTCCTTTTAATTCTATCTGGCACCTATTAGTATTAAACTTGAGAACATCGTCAATTGGATTCATTAAGAAATCCTTTGGATTTCTGGTGCACCAGAAACCTTTGGTTTCTAACCATATTTTTGGAAGATTGTGATTTAGTACCCTATTACCAAAATCTTTAATAGAATTCATCTATTCCTATAAGCTCATGGGGAAGCGGGTTGATATTAAGACAGGATTTCTTTGCAATAACAACTGCAGGTTCTGTGTCCAGGCGCATAAAAAGAAATTCGGCAACAGACCAACGAAAGATATAGTAAATGACTTAAAAAAAGCCAGGAAAACAGGCTGTACAGGTGTTGTTTTTACAGGAGGAGAAGTCTCTATAAGAAAAGATTTTTTTGAATTACTAACCTATGCAAAAAAACTGCAGTTTATGACAATCCAGGTCCAGACAAATGCCAGGAGATTCAGTTATATGGATTTCAGTAAAAAAGCTGTTAATGCAGGCATGAATGAGTTCGGGCCTGCTATACACGGCCATATTCCTGAATTGCATGATTATCTCACGAGAAGCCCTGGAAGTTTTAAACAGACATATCAGGCAATAAAAAATATAAGGAAACTTGACATATATACTGTAACAAATACTGTTGTAGTAAAGCCAAACTACAGGCATCTTCCTGAAATGGCACAAATGCTTGTTGATTTAGGTGTAAATCAGTTTCAATTAGCCTTTCCACATCCAATTGCAAATGCACATAAAAATTTTGACCAGATGGTTCCGTGCGTCAGCTTGGCAGCCCCCTATATTCATAAGGGATTGCAGGTAGGTATCAGTTCAGGTTTAAAAGTAATGGCAGAGGCAATGCCTTATTGTGTGATGAAAGGCTATGAAAAATATGTTTCAGAACTTTATATCCCACAAGGAGAGATCAGGGATATTAATGCAGTTACATTAAACTGGGAAAAAGTAAGAAAAGAAGAGGGAAAAATGAAATTCTCTCAATGTAAAAAATGCAGATATGATTTAATCTGTGAAGGGCCCTGGAAAGAATATCCTGAAAAACGCGGCAGCCTTGAATTCAGGCCGGTAGAGGGTAAAAAGATTACAAAGATTTTAAATTAAAAATGGAAAATACTATTTTTGAAAAGCAAAAAGTTATGAATATTTATACAAAAAGGAATAATTCTTGCATGAATTATTTTCTGGTTAGAATTACTGAAAAGTGCAACAACAATTGTATTTTTTGTTCAGCAGCCCATGTCCGAAATAACCAATCCCTGAGTCTTGAGAATATTAAAAATATGGTAGATGCAAATGCAGACAAAAAAAAAGGCATTGAAATAGGAGGGGCTGAACCGACACTTCATAAGGGTTTTTTTAAAATACTTGAGTATTGTGCTGACAAATTTAAGGTTATTACATTTACAACAAATGCAAGAATGTTATGCTATCGCAAATTTGTTTCTGACCTAAAAAAGATACCAAATCTTTGTATCAGGTGCTCCATTCACGGTCCAAACCAGGAGATTCACGACTCTCTTACAAGGACAAAAGGCAGTTTTGCACAAACGATAAAAGGGTTTGCCAATCTTTCTGAGATGAAAATACCATTTGATGTAAATATAGTCATCACAAAATCAAATGTGAAGTATCTTTCTAAGACAGTAGACTTGCTAAACTCTTATAATGTTTCAGGAATATATTTTTCAGGTTTTATGCCAATCTCTAAAAAAGATATTGATTTAAAGCTTGCAGTGCCTTTTGATGAACTGAAAGCAAAAATCAGGGATGTTCTTGAATACTGCATAAAACTAAATATTCCCTTTTATATTGAAAAGCTTCCTGTATGTATTGCTCCTGAATTTTCAGATTCATTTATCGTTGAATCATATAAAGGACATTTTACAAAAGTAAAAGAATGCATTGGTTGTATATTTATTAATAATTGTATGGGAATCTGCAAAAAATATTTTGAGGAAGGTTTTTTTACAGAGATTTTTCCTGTATATAAATAGCATTAATTAAATAATATTTTCAGATTAAAAAATGACAGGCCATTATATTTTGGAATTGAACCACAAGTGCAATATGAACTGTCTGTTTTGCGGTGATACGCAGGAAAAGAGAAATTTGCCTGATCCTGATTTTAATGAAATTTTAGCCGGAATTAAAAAAAACAGGAAGAAATTTGATTCCATGATTATTACAGGGGGTGAACCGACTATTCATAAAAGGCTGTTTGAAATAATAGGATATGCAAAAAAAACATGTGAATACAGCAGGATTTCAATTGCAACCAATGCATTATTGATGTCTTATGAAAATTTTGTAAAAAAATTAATTAATCTTGGTGTGGATGTCTTCCAGGTATCTTATTTTGCGCCGGATAAAAAAGGATATGATGCAGTTTCCAGGAGAAAAGGTTCTTTTGAACTGGTTAATAAAGGCATTAAAAATATTATTAAACACAATAAGAAAGTCCATATTAATACTGTTGTGCACAGACTTAATTACCGGGCTTTGCCGGCTATTGTTGAACATTTGGTAAAAACAGGTGTTAATTATATACAGCTGGCATTTATGAACCCAATAGGAGAAAGTGTAAAAGATGGCAGATCAACAATGGCAGTCTCTTATACAGAGGTAATGCCTTTTATTAAAAAATCATTTGAAAAAGCAAAAGAGCTTGATTTTCAGAATTTATATATTGAGAATTTTCCCTTGTGCATAGCAAAGGATTTTATAAACTGGGTTTCAGACTTGAAGCAACCGGAAGACAATAAGGATTATTATACACAGTCAAAAATTAAACCGGGAAAATGTTCAGGATGTGAATATAATAAAATGTGCGATGGTGTCTGGAGAGCTTATATAGAACAGTTTGGAGATGAGGAAATCTTCTGTTTTATTAAAGAGGATATGAAAAATGGCTGAACCTAAAACAGGTGTAATTATTATCAGTCCCGGCTGTAAAAACAGGTGTGTTTTTTGCCTGAACACATATACACGGCCGCTGACAGCGGAAGGAATCAGAAATCAGGAAATTATTATTGCAAAAAAGCTTATTAAATACAAAAAACAGGGCTGTGAAAATATAAATATTTCAGGAAATGATGCTCTTGAATATGACAAATTAGTGCCGATGATAAAATATATTAAAAAAATTGGATTTAAGCAAATATTATTATGCACCCACGGAAGAATAAGTCAAAATTCAGGCTTAATAATTGAATTAATTGATGCAGGAGTTACTTCTTTCAGGATTCCGGTATATGGATCAAATGCAGAGATACATGATTCTGTAACTCAAGCTATAGGAAGTTTTGATGAGGCAATAAGAGGGATTAAATTAATAAATGAGGCAGGAAAATCCCAGTTAAGATTGCTTACAGTTGTGGTACAGCAAAACAAGGAGGATTTGATAGGGATTTTAAAATTAGCAATGAGCTTTAATCCGGTAAATTTCGGCATTGATGTGGCTCACTTATATCCTGATGTAAAAAGCTACTCCTTCTGTGTGCCTTATGCAGAATTAGGAAAATACCTGAGAGAATTAATTGAGTTTAAAATAAAAAATAATATCCCTAATATTTCATTTAATGATATCCCTTATTGTGTTTTTGGAAGAGATTATGAATTTATTAATATGCCTAAAAATGCTTTTAAGCATGAAAAGCCCAAGGTCAAGGTTCCAATGTGCAGGAGCTGCTCTTTATCTTATAAGTGTGAGGGTTTTTTTTTAAATGATATAAAAAGATTCGGGATAGGTAATTTAAAACCACTAAAATGACATACAGACACATACCGGGAAGACTGCAGATAAGCACTGAATGCAACCAGGAGTGCATATTCTGCTCAGTGCCGGAAGGGCCTCCGGATAACCCTAGTTTAGATGAAATAAAAAGAAGAATAATTAAATTGAGGAAACTTGGAACAAATGACCTCTTTATTACAGGAGGGGAACCAACTATTCATCCTGATCTTTTTAAGATAATTGATTTCGCTAAAAAACAGGATTTCATAGAAATTACAATCCAGTCAAACTGTGTTAACTTGACTCAGGAATTTGTTAAAAAAATAAAAACATACGGCAATGTAAAATTTAACCTTTCATTTCATTCATATGAAAAAGAAGTCTGCAACAGACTCTCTACTAAAGATAATTATGAGAAAATTTTACAGGGCTTAGAAAATGTCCTTGATTATGATGTTAATGTTTTTATGACGATTGTCATTAATGAATTAAATTATAAAAAACTGAAAAACCATGTTATGTTTATAAGAAAACATTTCCCTAATATAACCCATTTTAGTTTTAATTTTGTAGATCCTGCCGGCCGCGCTAAAAAAAACAAGTGGATTGTGCCAGGATTAGCCGAGACAGAGCGTTATATCAGGGAAACAATTGATTATATTAAAAAGAATAATCTTACTTTCAGGCTTGAGAGAGTTCCATTGTGCTATATGACAGGAATTGAGGAATTTTCTACAGAGGTAAGGCTTTCAGGCTTAAAGGAAAAACGTTTAACATACTTTGCAAAAGAAGACACAGAGGATATAAACAATTTAATGATTGAAGAAAAAAAGCAATATATTCAGGCAGAGGCATGCAGGCACTGCACTTTGAGAGATATATGCCCAGGTATAAATCCGAATTATGCTGCTGTACATGGAGTAACTGAAGTTTATCCTGTGTTTATTGAAGTAGAGGATATCCTGACCAGAATGAATAATACCGGAGTCAGACTTCCTGAAAATAATCATGGAAATAATAATATATTGAAATCAGGTTCATTTCATGATAAGGTTATTAAAGATTTGGAATTATTTAAAACGGCAATTAAGAATAAGCCGAATAAAAATAATATATATGATACTTACAGCTTTTTTTTAATGAATAATATCGGCTTAAAAAACAAGTCATTTGTATATACGGGGTGGAAGATATTTACAGATAAGGTGAAAAAAGGACTTGAGCCTGATCTTCTTGCTTTTTATATTCATTTTCCCTTCTGCCAGTCAACATGCGCATATTGTGTTTATCCATCTACAACTTTGCAGGACAGGAAACAGATTGATGATTATATTGATTATTTAATCAAGGACATGAAATTATTTTCGCCTCTGTTTAAAGGACTGAAATTCAAGGCATTGTCTCTTGGAGGAGGCACTCCAAGCTTAATGTCGGAGGACCAGTTAAAAAAATACATCAGCTCAATTTACAGGTATTTTGAATTTGATGAATATGCAGAAAGAGGCATAGAATTCAATCCGAATACAACCACATTTGAAAAACTGAAGATTATTGATAATTTTGGTTTTAATAAACTGTCTATTGGCGTGCAGTCTCTATCCCCTAGTGTCCTTAAAAAAAACAACAGGCCCTATCAGACAATTGAAAAAGTAAAAAAGACAATCTCTGATTTCAAAAAAACAAAAATAGGCTATCTTAATGTTGATCTCCTGCTTGGATTAAAAGGCGATTCTCCAAAAGATTTTCTTTACACTTTTGAGGAAATCCTTAAGATGAAGCCAAGCATAATATCGCTTTACCCTATCAAGACCAATGATAATTATATTAAAAAGAGATATGATGGAAAGCTCAAGAATTTCCTTGATTTTTATTATCCTTTATTTGATGCTGTTGTTAAAGAAATCCCTGTAATATCAGACAAACATAATTTTACTCATTTTGATGACCCTTCTAAATTAAGTTATGTGCATCCGATGGATTTTTGTCTTAAAAATCAGACTCCGAGAAAAATTAAATATGTTTACACAAATTACAGGACAGAGCCGTATTCAAATTTTGCCCTTGGATTTTATGGGGAAGGATGTATTAATAATTTATTTAGATATATAATCGTGCACAAAAACAATAAAGACAGCATGTTCTGTAAAAATTTTCCTCCTGATAAAAAAGATTTCTTTTATTCTATACATTTATTTGCCCCGCATTATGCTAAAGTGAAATTTATAACCCATTCTGCCTATGAGCATTTTTCTGTAATAAGGAAAGACTATAAAAACATGTACGGCAAGGATATTGCTGATGATTTCCCCTATGCGATAAAAGCCTTGGAACTTCTTGATATAATTGAGGTAACAGGAGAAAAGGTTATTTTTAAAGCAAATGATGAGAAAAAACTATATCCTTACTTATTGTTTTTTGTTGGAAAAAAATATATTCCTCAACATATTTTGAATAACAAATGAAATCATTAAGATTTTTTTTAAGCGGTGTGGCAAACAGATTTATAATCCTGATACAAAAATTTATTTATCCTTTGGTTTATTTTTCGGCTTATCTTTTTTTAATAATATTTAAAGACATTAATAACATGATATCCTTTTCTCCTCTTTATATAATCCTGAACAGCATTATCTTTTTATGCATGTTCCTTCTTTTTTTCTTTCTTTTTTTTAGATATATGATAAAAAAGATTACAAAAAAAGAACCTGCATGGTTTGATAAACACAATATCTTTTATTTTGTTTTTATTTTACTTTTTTCGGTCTTTTTTGTATTTTACTTAATGCATGGTTCATTTTTCGGCAGATTTGTTAACCTAACTCATATTCTCGGAAATGTTTTTATAGGAGATATATTTAGAGCATTTCAGTCTATGCCCAGGACTTACTCAACTATAATATTTTCTGTACTTCAGGAATTTTTTCAATTCAGAGTAACACCTTTCACAGTATTATTTTTTAA
This sequence comes from Candidatus Woesearchaeota archaeon, assembly GCA_016935095.1. Lineage (GTDB taxonomy): Archaea > Nanobdellota > Nanobdellia > Woesearchaeales > GW2011-AR15 > WJJD01. Next base: position 36,442 of record JAFGRO010000021.1, on the reverse strand, counting down.
TAAAATCCTTTCTGTTTTTCTTCTGTTGGTAATCTTCTTTCTTTCAAAAATTATTTTTAAGCAGACCTGGATAAGCCTGGTTGTATATATGACCTTTATCTCATCTAAATGGATACAGTTTAATATGCATTCAATTGAATATTCAATAGGCGCTATGTTTTTTGCATATTCCTCTATGTTGTTCTTATTATTATTTATTAAAGAAAAAGACTTGTCTTTGTTTATATTATCAAATATCTCGCTTATCCTGGCTGCTTATTATAGGTATGAGCTTGCATTTTTATTTGCAATGGCATATCTTGCATATTTCAGTGTTTTCTTAAAACACACAGGAAAAAGAAGAAAGATAATTGCTCTTACCATGATTATTTTGATTTTAATTTCAATGGCGCTGGTGAAACTGTTTACAGTCCAGGAGTTTGACTTTCTTTTATTTAGAAATAATGAGCTCGGGGAAAACAGGCTTTTTTCATTTATAGGCAAATCCTTTTATATCTTTAAATATAATGTTATTGCAAATAAAGACTTGAGCTTATCTTCAGGGTATGTTTCACTGTTCACTTATTTTGGAGTGGCATTTTCTGCAATTTTGTTTTTATTTCTTATTTTCAGATTAATCACAAATAGTAAAAAGAGCAATAAATTTAATGTTAATAACCTTATTTTTATCTTTGTTTTTTATAATCTAATCTATATTGTTTTTGAATTGTTCTTTACAATGGAAGGATTTCGTGAATCATGGAAATACTATGCCCAGCATATCTTCTGTGAGATTATTATTGTGTATTATATGATATTATTTTTGATTGAAAGAATCTTTAATAAATACTCCTATACAATTATTAATTCTGTTAAATTTTCAGCTGTCTTTTTATTTTTTTTAATTGCTTTTTTTACATCTCCTGGGCTTTCTTTAGATAGATTATCTGTTTGGAATCCAACTGTTGATGAGCTTAATATTCTTACTGAAAATATACTTATAAATGAATCATGTGAAATTATTAAAATCTCTGTCGGCCAGCCGGTACTGGATTATTATTATAGTCTGCAGAAAAACTCAGTTTATTTTGGTATTCCTCCTGAATTTTATGAAAATCTTGAAAGATATGATAAAAAAGGCAAATGCTTTTATTTTTATGATGAAAAATATTACACAGAAAGAGATTATAATAGTGAAAATTTGTTTAAGGCGGATATAGAAAAAATGGACAATATATTTAAAGAATGCATAAAATCAATTGATTTTGAAAGCCCGTTGGAAAACCGGCCTTTTTCTTTGATAAGATACATATGCTGAATTTCAGCTATTGTTTTTCAGTAGAATAATACCTTGTCTTTTTTCCAAGCTTTTTCCAGTTTTCGATTCCCAGTTTAGCCTGTAAAAAAGAGCCGTTTATGCCGGATATCAAATCATACTCATTTTCATTATCAGAAGGGCTGATAACAAGAATCTCATCTACATACTGTGATAATTTCTTACAAAAAGATCTATACTGCAGCATCCTTGCATTTGTCTTTATAATAATATACTCAAACCCGATCTTTTTTGCTTCTGAGAGTATTTCAAATAAGTCTTTTCTGATTAAAGGTTCTCCTCCAAAAACAATAAGTTTTCTATATCCTTCATTATAAATCTCCTCAAGTTTTATAATTATTTTTTTTAATTTAATGTTTCTGAATTCTTTAATACTGCATTCATGAAGGTTGCCTTTCATTTTCTGGTTGGACTGGGCTCCTGTAAACAAAGAGAAATAACCAGGTTTTTCTCTTCCAATTAATTCATGATTTCCTTCTAAAAAGATTCTTACTTTTTCTTTTGATTCCAGATAATCATATAACGGAAAAAGCAAAGTTCTGGGAAAAGACATGTTAATATCTGATTTTTTTAATTTATTGAAAAAAGCATTTAATATCTGAGCCCGGGTTTCATTTATCTTTTGCAGTTCTTCAAAAGAAACACCCTTTAAATCTTCATACTTTATGTATGTGCCGACCATTGAAGGAATATCTTTTTCTTTGTTTATGATTCTTATTCCGTATTTTTCAGGGTTGTTAAAAATATCAGTATTACGGGTTAACATAAATTTTCCAGAGGGAGTAGAGTCAATATATTTTATGTTTCTCCTGATAAATTCAAGAGTTTCATTAAACTCTTTTTTTCCTTCTCTAGGAAATCCTGTAATAAAAAAGGCTTCAGTCCAGATGCCTGCATTATGCGCAAATCTTAGGTTTTTTTCACAATCTTTTACTGAATGTCCTTTATTCATAAGTCTCATTATCTTTTCAGAGCCGGTCTCAATCCCGAAACTTAATTTGATGCATCCTGCTTTCCTTAATTTATAATAAATTTCCTGTGTTAAAAATCCAAGGGGTTTTATTGCATCGCTCCATAGAATATCTAATCTCCTGTCAATAATATTATCACATAATTCATTTAGAAATTTACGTGATATTGAGATATGATGGTCATAAAAATAAAAATATTTGTAACTATACTTTTTTACAAGCTGAAACAGATCATCCACAATTTTTTCAGGAGTGTTTATACTCATGCGGTTATCATCAGAAGTGCTGCAGAAAGTGCATTTAAATTCACATCCTTTTGAAGGAATATATGCTAATAAAGGCGTATTGAAAAAATCATTGAACATATTATATTCATTATTTAAAAACCTGTATTCATCTAGATTTTTTTTATCATATTCAATTACCTGTTTAAAAAAAATATTGCTGTTGCTTTTTTTTGTTTGAATTAGCTTTTGTCCATCAAGATAAATGATTGAAGGAATTTCATATTGAATCTTATTATCTTTTTGATTTTTATTATCTTTTACTGAGTTTATAATGGAATATAATATATCTTCACCTTCTCCGTTAACTATGAAATCAACTATGCCTTCAGAAAAATATTCTTTTTTTATTGAATCTATGAATAAAGTACCTATTACAGTCTTAATGCAGGGATTTATCTTTTTTATTTTTCTGAGGAATGGAACAATCAGTTTCATTGAATTATTTTCAAGAATGCTTATGCCAGCAATATCATACTTTTTGATTTTTATTTCAGAAAGGAAATATTCTAATGATTTTTCAATCAATTCAATGTGTTTCTTACAGAATTCTTCAATATCAATATCTGCCCTTATCCTGCTGAATTCAAGAAACAGCTCTTTTTTCTTCATCAACATCGTGTTAAGGTCAAAAAAAGAAGTATTGATTTTTTTTTTTTTTAAGTAGCCATATATTCTGGCAAGGCCTATCGGCGGCGGTGTCAATAAAAAAGCCTCATCTTTAAAAAACAATCTAGGAGCATTAATAAGAGCAACTTTCATAAATAAGGAGAATTGCTGGATTTATAAATAGTTTATCTAAAATTTTTCACTCTTATTATTCAAAATTTAATTTACTTAGAATAATGCCTTATTTTTTTTCCAAGGTTTTTCCAGTTTTCGATTCCCTGTTTGGCCTGCATAAAAGAGCCTTTTATGCCTGAAATCGAATCATACTCCTCTTCATTATCAGAAGGGCTGATGACAAGAATCTCATCTACATACTGTGATAATTTCTTACAAAAAGATCTATACTGGAGCATCCTTGCATTTGTCTTTACAATTATGTATTCAAAGCCAATTTTTTTAGCTTTATTTAATATTTCAAATATATCCTTTCTTATCAGGGGCTCCCCTCCTGTAAAGATAAGCCTTTTGTAACCCTGTTCAGCAATTTTAGCGAGTTCTTCAAAAATATCTTTTTTAGGTGTCTCTTTAAAAATTTCAGCACTGCAGTAATTTAAATTTCCTTTTATTTTCTGGTTTGATACAGCACCAGTAAACACAGAATAATATCTTTTATCATACCTGCTGATCAAATTATAATTTTCCCTGTAGAATTCTCTGACTTTCTCTTTTTCAATTAAATTATCATACAACGGGAAAATCATCCTGTGGGAGAATAGATCAAGTTTATATTTGTCTTCAGGCTTTATTAACCTATGGATTATATTATATCGTTTATCATTTAATCTCATAATCTCTTTATATGATAAACCCTTAATCTCATCATATTCATCTAACATTACATTTGAAATGCTGTTCAACTCTAAATTTCCATGAGACATTATCCCGAATTCTTCCGGATGATATCTGATATAATTTTTTTCTAACCTGAATTTATTCACAAATAAAGAGTCAATATGCTCTGAATTTTTTCTGATAAACTCAAGAGTTTCATTAAATTCTTTTTCTGTTTCTGTGGGGAATCCCACCATGAAATTTGCCATATTCCAAATTCCTGCTTTATGCGAGTAATTAAGGTTTTTTTTATTATCCTTGACAGAGTGGCCTTTATTCATCAGTTTCATTATCTTTTCAGAGCCTGTTTCAATTCCATGGCTGAGCATGATGCATCCTGCTTCCCTTAATTTATAATAAATTTTTTGGGATAAATAAGGAAGAGGCTTTATAGAATCAGACCACAGAATATCTGTTTTTGAGTCAATCAATCTGTCGCACAATTCACTGATAAATGATTTATTAATAGTGAGATGCTGGTTAAAAAAATAAAAATAATTCTGTTTGTATTTTTGTTTTAGAAATTCAATGTCCTGTACAATTTTTTCAGTATTTTTATGCTGGATCTTTCTATTGTCATAAGGAGCTCCGCAAAAAGTGCATTTAAATGAGCATCCTTTTGAAAAAGAATATGGCAGTACTGGCGTAACAAAAATATCATTGAATGATTCATAGAACCGGTTCAAAAACCTGTATTTTTCAATGTCATGTTCATTGAATTTTATTGCCTGCCCAGCTATATCAAAATCCCCGCAATATTTGTTCTCTTTTATTGAGCTGTTGTCAAGATATTTTATAGAAGGAATCCCGGAAATACTTCTTTTGTTTTCTATTGCTTTGATTAATTCATAAAATATTTTTTCACCCTCTTTGAATATAATATAGTCAATTGTTTTATTAAGAACATATTTATCTTCAATTAAAGGGGCCGAATTGCCTCCTACAATTATTTTTGATTCTGGATATCTGTATTTCAGTTTTTCAATGAAGGGTATCATTATCTTTAATGACTGTGCTTCAAGTATGCTTATCCCTATAATAGCTGGGTCATTATCTGGACAATTAATCCTTATCTTAGAAAAAAAATAATCTAGAGCAGATTTAATTATCTTATCTTTTTTTAAAAAAAACTCATTAAAATCAAGATTAGGGTCAATTTCCTGGAAAAGATTCATAAGCTCATTATTTTCCATTAATAGGATATTTAAGTCTATTATTCTTGATTCAATCCCTTTTTTATGCAAATAGCCGTTTATATAGCTTATTCCCAACGGCGGTGCAGTAAAAGAAAAACAGGTGTTTTTAAAAAAGAGCCTTGGCGAATTAATAAGTAAGACTTCCATTAAAAATAGTATTCTTCAATAATATTAAATTGTTTCTATGATTTGAAAAGATTTTAATATTATATAAAAATTATTATCTTTTAAATATGAAGGTAGCCTTAATTAATGTTCCCAGGAAATACCAGGTCTTTGAAGAGAACCTTCAGACAGTCTCTGAAGAGTTTGGGCTATATCCTCCTCTTAATCTTGCATATATAGCTGCATTATTGGAAAAACACAATCATAATGCAATAATAATTGATGCAAATGCTCTCAGGCTGACAAAAGAGCAGGTCTTAAATAAGATCAGGCGATTCAATCCTGGATTAATTGGATTTAATCTTCATTCAATATATGATTTCCAGGATACAATAAAATGGATTAAATTAATAAAATCAAAAACAAAAGCCAGGATAATAGTGGGAGGCATAAATCTTATATTGTATCCAAGGGAAATACTCAGTTACAATGAAATTGATTTCGGCTTTTCAGGAAGCATAAGCAGCAATTTTATCAGGTTTATTGAAAAACTGGAATCTAAAAAAAATGACTTTAAGGATATTAACGGATTATATTTCAGGAAAAATAATAAGCTTCTTTTCAATAAGACCTCTGCATTAGGGGAGAACCTTGATAAACTTCCTTTTCCCGCAAGGCACTTGCTTCCAAATGAGAAATATTACCAGTTTATTTCAAAAAAAAAGAATTTTACAGTCATGCTTGCTTCTGTCGGGTGCCCTTACGCCTGCACTTTTTGCTGTATCCCTTTAATGAAATACAAAGCAAGACAGCCAAAAAAGGTTGTTGATGAAATGGAAGAATGCAAAAAAAAATTCAATATTAATGAGATAGATTTTTTTGATGCGGTCTTTACTTTAGATAAAAGATGGGTTCTTGATTTCTGCAGTGAAATTAAAAAAAGAAATTTAAAAATCAGCTGGTCATGCAGGTCCAGGATAGATAATGTAGATAAAATAACCCTGAAGAAAATGGCAGACGCAGGATGCACAAGGATATATTACGGGATTGAGACAATAGATAAGACTACGCAGGACAGAATAAACAAGAAGATAAATCTGAACCTTATTAAAAAAACTATTGCTCTGACAAAAAAATATAAAATCAAAACCCTTGGCTTTTTTATGATAGGAAATCCGGGAGAAACAAAAGAGACTATTTTCAGAAACGTGGATTTTGCAAAAAAGATTGGCTTTGATTATATCCAGTTTTCCAGGACAATTGCTAAGCCCGGCTCAAAGCTGTATGAAAGCTTAAAAAAAACAATAAAACAGGATTTCTGGGCGGATTTTGTCCTTGGAAAAGCAGGGGCGAAAAGGCTGCCGAATCCATGGTGTGACTTATCAGAAAAAGAGATTGAACAATATACTCAAAAAGCTTATCTTTCTTTTTATCTAAGGCCGAAATATATAATAATGTCAATACTAAATATTAAATCTACGGATGAATTTTTCAGGTATATGAAAGCAGCCTTTAAAATGATATTTATAAGATAATATATCTAAAATGAGATTTCACAAGCTGAAAAAAAAACTGGATAGCCTACATACTAATTATTCCTTCATGGCAATTCTTATATGTTCTCTTGCACTTATGACTTTATTCAAAAATATAAACAAGGCAATTGTCCATACTCATTTTTACATTTGGTTGAATTGTTTAATTATGGCTCTTCTTTTCCTGGCTTTTGGATTCTATTTTGTTGTTTTTATACTAAATTACCACAGAAAACTGAAAATTCAAAAAATCAAAAAGCAGGATGTCTTTTTTTCATGCCTTGTCATAGGAATCTCTGCTTTTATTATTTTTATACTGATGAAAGATACCTGCACAGGCCAGGTTTTCCAGAAATTCAGATTTATTATGGGGAATTTGTTTATTAAACCAATATATTATGACACACTTTTTTTCTGGCCCAAATCTTTTGCAATGGTTCCTTATACGATTTTAATAGGAATATTTCATGTTAAGATAATTCCTGAGATAGTCCTTGTAATTAACAAGATACTTGCTGTATTTTTTCTTTTTGTGGTTTTCCTTATATCAAAAAAATTATTTAAAAGCAATTTTATAGCTTTATTTGTTTTTTTTTCATTTATATCTTCTGAATTTGTTAAATTAAATCTTAGCACAATAAACTATACCCTAATTTCATTGCTGTTTACTTATTTATCAATGTTTTTTCTTTTTGATTATATTTCAAAAAAAAACAAGGAATCTTTTATTTTATCCGGATTAAGCCTGCTTATTGCTTCTTATTACAGGATTGAATTGTCATTTTTACTGGGCGTGCCGTATCTATTTTTTGTAAGTATATTCATTAAAAAAAACAAGTTTATAAAGAAAATAACAGCGGTTTTTTTAATTCTTCTATTAATCCGGCTGATGGTAGTGATTATGGCTTTTACAACAATGGATGTTGCTGAAAGGCAGGGCACGCATTATAATGAATTTACAACTTTCAATGTGTTGAAGCATTCGGTGTATATATTTCATAATAATATTATTGTAAATCAGGATCTCAATATTAAATACGGGTTTGTAAATCTATTTGATTATGTATGTATTTTGGTTTCATTAATCCTTGTTTTTAATTTAATTACGCATTTAAGTTGGAATAAAAAGATTAAATCAGATAATCTCCCTTTTCACTTTTGCGCCATAGCTTATCTCTTTTTTATGTTTTTTCAGCTGGGATTTACAGTCCATGGTTTAAGATATTCTTTTAAATATTCAGTCCATGTTTTTATATGCGCAATACTGCTGTCTTTTTACGGGATTAGATGGGTTGCATCAAAATTTTTAAAAATAAAAAACCAGAAGGCCTTGAACTTTTTTTTAATACTTTTATTTATTGTTTTAACTATAATTACAGCTGATAACCTTAATTATTCTTTTGCTTTTGAAACTCAGCCGCTTTACGCTGAAATGCTGAATATTAAAAAAAACATTGAGCTTGATTCATCATGCAAAATAATAAAAATCCACTCGGGGCAGCCTCCTCTTGACTTTTTTTACGGCCTGCAGGAAAATGCGGTTTTTTTTGGAATGCCGCCTGAATTTTATGAAAATCTTGGGAAATATAATAAAAAAGGGAAATGCTTTTATTATTATAATCAAAAATATTATACTGATTATGACTATAACCAAAATTTTGTTTTCAGAATAGATGTTAATGAAATAGACAAACTTATGGGTTCATGCAAAAAAACAATTGAATTTGAAAGTTCATTTCAAGGAAGATCGGTTGAATTAATAAAATATACCTGTACTTGATAAACGTAGCTCTATTAAGGAAAAAGTAATAAATATAAAATACATAAAAATATTTTTATTCTTATCTATGTTTTTTATTAAATAGAATCAAGAAGAACATGCTTAAAAAAAAAAAGAAAAATCATTTTCTGAGAGAAGGAAATATCTATGAGATTATTGCAATTCTGGTTCTTGTGTCATTTATTATTGTAAATACCTGGACCAAATATTTTCCTGAAGGAATTAACATTGACCCGCTCCTTATGTTTGATAGAAGAATGAGCACCGAGCAGATATTTATACCAGATGTTGATTTTGAAGATGATGACTCAGATGTGTATGTAAGATTCAAGGTGGTAAATTTATTCAAATCTGATAAATTCTGCCTTTTTAATATTAAAGTGGAGGAGGAAAATTACACATTTAATTTATCTTTATTACCAAGGTCAGTTCAGCATATAAGGAAACGTGTTGACATGCCATATGGAGAGACTGATGTAACCATCGACTATAATTGCACCTGAGACATATATGACTTCTCTTTCATGTATCTATATTAATTTATTCTCAATTGCTGACAGCTGCATTTTGTTTATTTCCTTGATTAACCATTTTTCAAAAAAAAATGAATAGTAAAAATTATTGAACCTAAATCTTGCAAAAGGATTATATACTTTACATATTAATTTTAATACCTTTCCTATAGCTGAATCAGATATGTGGTGCTCAATTTTCAAGTCAATAAAATAGGAGATATACATAAGAAATTCAGATACATCTCCTTTTTTGCCGCTGATCCATGGCAGAAATTCTCTTGCCCTATAAGAATCATATTTACTCCACTCAGCAAGTGTTTTTGGTACTTTTAAGCCGTACTTTTTACACTGGTCAAAATATCTGGTTTTTGGGAATGGCACAGTGATATAGATCGGCTGGATCATGGCATTCGGATTATCGCTTAGAAGTATTTTTATTAGGGTGATTGTCTTATGCAGGTCTTCTTCTTCTTCAAAAGCAATGCCTGTCATGAAATTATACCTGATCTTTAAATTGTATTTACTGATTTTCCTGTTGAATTCAATAAGTTCACTGTTGTCAATATGCTTATTTAGTTTCCTGCGAATTCCTTCTGAGCCGCTTTCAACACCTACTGCAATCCAGCTCATCCCTGAACTTATCAATTCTTTTATTACATCATTATCAAGACTCTTTATTGAGCAATAATTGGCCTCGCAACTCCAATTAATGGCAAGCCTGTTTTCTTTTATTAATCTGCAGAATTTAAAAACCCTTTTTTTGGAGACAAAAAAGCTGTCATCTATAATAAAAAAATTATCTATTCCATAGTTTAATAAAAGATGCTTCATGTTTGAAATGATCTTTTCAGGAGAGATTGCTCTTCGTATCCTTCTATTATATATAGTATTATAGCAGAAGCTGCAGTTATATGGACAACCTCTGGCTCCCTCAATATAAAACTCCCTCCTGCCGATATGGCTGATATATCTTTTCATATTAATAAGGTTGTAAGGAAGATCAGCAAGATTATCCAGATTAATAAATTCTTTTTCTTCATTAATGATAATTTTTTTATTTTTATCCTTGTAGCCGATGCCCTTTATTCCTACAGGATTTTTATTCTTTGCAAGACATTCAACAAGTCTTGGAAATATTTCCTCTGCCTCGCCAAGAACAATATAGTCAATATAGTCTTCTTTGAGACAAATTTCTGGAGTTGATGTTGGATGAATCCCACCAAATACGATCTTAATGTCTGGTCTATGCTTCCTGATATATCCAGCGATCAATATTCCAAATTTCAGCTGATATCCTGTTAGCGCAGTAATACCTGCAAGTAGAATCTTTCTTTTTTTCAAGACATATTTTAGTCTTTTTTTCCAGCCTGAAAACTTCTGGTCAATGATAATAATATTATATTTTTCCAGGTCAATATTCCTGCATATTGCTAGCAGAGGAAGAGGAATGTTCTTATATAAAAAATCATGAATCCCTGCTATCGGGCTTATCAAAAGAATATTTATTTTCCCTTTCATTTTAAAGTGCCAGATTTATCTCTTTAATTATCCCTGTTATTTTTTCTATCTTTTCCAGGTCAAGTGATTGGTAAAATGGAAGATATATCATATGCTTCTCAAGGAAGGCAGACATATTACATTCTGATTTTGAGATGTCTCTGCAATATCCTGTTTTTATGTCTATTCCAAATTTTATCAATATTTTCTTTGATTTATTTTTATCTTTAACAAGTAAAGCATAAAGATATCCTGTTTTTATACTTCCTTTTTGTATTTTTTCTTCTCTAAGCCTTGTACTGTATTCTTTTCTTATCAATGATATTTTTTTTAATTTGCTATCAAATTTTTTAATATTATTTTCAAGAATTAATAGAGATATTTTATTCATTTTCTTAATTTGTTTTGGCATATAGACTTGATTGTCACGTGAAAAATAATCAATTATATCAAATCCTTCCATTGTTCTAAAGATAAATCTATTAACCTGCCATGTGAACATATCAAATAAAGGAGTTGATAAAAGAAAATAAGTGATAAGGGATTTTAAATACAATTTAATTTCACATAAAAAAGATGTTCTTTTTATACATTTATATGAATTATTCAGCAAGATTGATCTTTTTAGTGAGCTATTATTAATGCCAATAGCAGCACCATATATTGAATTCAATGGCTTTGTATAATTAAAACTGAAGACAGCAATATCCCCACAGCATCCTGTTTTTACAAATTTGTTTTTATTATCCTTATTATAAGAGAATTGAGCATCAAATGAATGCGCGCAGTCCTCAATGACAATAATTCCTCTCTTTTGTAACATTCTAATGACTGATAATTCAACAGGGTTTCCAAGTATATGTGTTATTATTGCAATTCCGCATTCAGGGTCAATCTTTTCTTTTAGGTCGTTTTCAGAAATATTAAACGTATTTATATCTACATCAACATAGACAGGTTCAAGCCCGCTTTTTCTTATTATATGCGACATCAGGCTGAAATTAAAGGAAGCAATCATTACTTTTTTTTTTTTTATTATTCTCTTTAGTTCTCTTAATATATAAAATATGGAATCCCTTGCAGAACTGGTAATAATTAATTCTGCAGTCTTAAGATTAAGCCTTTTTTTGATAAGATTTATAACATTTGACTCTATCTTTTCTGTATTCCTGAATATCCTTTCTGACCTAAATCCTGGATAATCTATCTTTTGTCTTTGTATTGCCATATTCTTAAATGATTTTTTAATATGAATAATAAATATGGTGCTAATATAAAAATGGAACCAACTACTCTGGCGAAAATTATAAACAACAAATACACTTCCATATTGAATCCTAACACAAAAAACAGGACTGCAACATATATTTCAAGAAGAAAAATACCTCTTGGAATAATATAATAAAAAATGCTTGCGATTGAGATGATAAAGAGGATTACAGCAAGATTTGAAGTAATGTTAATCAATTGAAATAAAAAATATAGTTTGGGAATTTCAAGCAAATAGCGAATAATGCTTTTTCCAATAGTCTTCCAGTTATTATTTTTTAGAAATGTAAAACTAAGTCCAAGCACCCCTATGAATGTTAGCAGAAGCCATTGATTCAATATGTCAATTATTACAATGAATGCGGTTGCGAGCAGGATTAACAATGAAATTAACTCGGGAATACTAAACCTGTTTTTTTCAAATGATATTTCCTCTTCTGCTTCATTAAAAATACTCTTTATAAAATTAATTTTTATTGGTCTTTTACTTGATGTGATAATTGATGCAAAGGCACTGATATAACATCCAATGAAAAACAGAATTAGATATAATAATTTAATATTTTGAATGATTATTATAACCTTTTCCTGTAAAAATGAATATACAATAGTAATTATTAAAAAAAGAAGATACAATGAGGGCAATGCTTTTATATCGACTTTTTTATTCAGTTTTTTAATTATCATTTTTTTTTTCTAATATTTATGCAAAGCTTAATTAAATCAAATACTCTTCTGGGGTAAAAAAGATACGTTAGAATTAGAATCCTTATTATTTTTAGTATATTATTCAAGTAATACCAAAGATACCATCTTTTCCATATTTTCATCAAAATCCTGTTTGGAACCTTGCTGAAATTATGGCAGATATCAAAATAGTGGAATTTTTGCTGATTGATGCTTGAGCTGATCTTCTTTTTATTTTTTAAGTAGAAGACAGATCCTTCATAAGATGTAAAATAACATACCTGAAGCATATCTGGTTTCAATTCAAAAGAAAGATTAATACTATTATTAATATCACTAATAGTCTCGGTGGGAGAGCCTATCATGAAATATGCAACAAAAAGCATCTTTTCTTTTCTGCATAATATTGCTGCGTTTTTCATCTGTTTTATAGTTTCGCCCTTTTTTAAGATTTTAAGAACACTATCAGAGGCTGACTCTATCCCAAAATTCAGGTACTCACAGCCTGCCTTTTTCATCAGTGCAATTGTAGTCTTGTCAATCTTGTCTGCGCGTACCTGTGCCATCCACCTGAAATCAAGATTGCTTCTAATTAGTCTCTTACACAGGTTTTGAACAAATTCTCTATTAGCTAAAAAGTCATCATCAATAAACCTTATTGCATTGAATCCTGAATCTAATACTCTTATTATCCTGTCAATGGCTTCTTTTTCTGAAAAGTTCCTGATGCTCTTCCCATGCGAGATCCTTAGCGCCTGTGAACAGAAAACACAGTTATGAGGGCATCCCTCGCTAAGGTTCATAAAAGCCCATTTGTATTTCTTAATAGTCTTAAGAGGATATACAGTATAATAATCCCTTTTTTTCATTTCCAGAAGATCTATTTTAGGAATCTGATCCATATCCATAGAAGATTTACTTTTTTCAATACTATTAAATGTAATATTATTATTTTCTTTCTGAAGATAGCAGAACCTTGCTGCAAATTCATATAATTCTCCTATAATTACATGGATTTTTGATGATTTTTCAAAAAAAAATTCCGGATTATATTCAGCATATTGCCCGAATGCAAATATTATTAACTCTTTATTTAATTTAATTGATTCAGCAATTATTTCAGTTGATAATTTTAAATTATAGGATTTCACATTAATAAACAGATACTTGCTATTAATTATTTCCTTATGTAAAGACTTCTTTGATACATTATCTGTCTTAAAATCAAGAAATACTACATCAAATTCTTTTTTTAGTAACGTAATTGCCCTCAAGGTCGAGATATGGGGTTCCCTGCTTTTGAAAAATAGACTGTTGTAATATGTATTCAGCAGCGGCTCCAGGATTAAGATCTGTTTCATTGTCAATGATATTAGAAGAACTCTTTCTACATTATATTATTTTTCTTTCAAGGATATAGCTTCCCAGGATCAATGAAATCTTTTTGTGAGCTGCAGGCCGTAGGTGGACATAATCATAGAAATTGTCATAGCTGAAATTAAATTTGTCATTCATAAGTTCCTTTTTTAGGTCAAGGACATATACTCTGCTTTCATTAATTGAATTAAGGAATAAAGAAAGGTCTGATTTTGCTCTCAGTTGATAGCTGAATATCTCACTGTCCTTTGCATCTGTAAGATATTTTATCCTTCTATTATAATCATTTTCTTTAAGTCCCTGCCTGTACAAGTGTAGAGTAGCCTTATTTATCCCAAAAGGTTCAGCTTCGAGGTTGCTGATCGGTGTCACAATTAGGCGGGGTATTTTTTTTTCCTTTGCACTTCTTATGATAGCAACGATATTCTTAGAATAATGGTCCAGGATAAGTCTATTGTAACTGTTAAAATATTCCTGATTTAACCTTAGGATACCTATCATCTGTAGATATTTTTTAATGTTTGGTTCAATAATTCCATCAATATTTGAGAAGACTGGAACATATTTAGGAGCCAATTTTTCATTGTCTGTTTGCATTTGGTTAAATCTTTGCTCCATGTTCCTTTTTTCAAGCTTTTCAATAAGATCGTTAGGAAAGAGCTTACTTATTATGTTCATCTTTCCTTTAACATAAGCCCAGTAGATCCTGTCATAATCATTATGGCCGCAATAAGGGATGATCAATTCAGGAAGAATGTTGTTATTCAGAGATGAGGCGATTCTGGTTTTAATAATGTCTGAGTATATACCCTCCATTCCGAGATTTACAATTTTGATATTTCTGTTATTTTTATTCATATATTCTTCAAGGTAGTATGGAAAAGAAGCGTTATAGGTAGGTGCAACAACAGAAGCAGCACCGAATACATACACTAAGCCTTTATTGTCATAGTCAATTTCTTGCAAACCTTGGTTATTGCTTCCTGCGCTATTATAATTATTGAAATTCACAGAATTCTTTGTAATAATAATGCTCTCATTAATAACCATAATATTTTCAAGATCATTTTTAATATCGAAATATGTTGTTTTATAATCAAATAAATTAACTTTAATTATGGAAATTGAAAAAAATATCATAAACAGAAATAGTATAATGACAGGAATTAGCGATACCATAAACAATATTTTTTTTTTAGTTCATGAAGCTAAGTCAGATATCTATGTTCTAATATGGTTGATTCTTTTAATAAATTATTTAAATCTTATATAATACCCTGTATATAATGAATCTTGCCTTATTCCTGATTGATTTATTGATCTTAATTTCTCCGATTAAGGATATTGACAGGAACCCTTTTGGAAGGGTCATATTTTATTATTATGTAAATATTCTTTTTATTTTTTGTTTTATCCTGTTGTTTTACAGGCTTTTCATGTATCTGAAGAAAAAGATTTCAGGAAATAAAAACCTTTCTCTTATATTGCTGCTCAGAAAAAATAAATTGACATCAATCATTTTTTTTGTCTGCCTTGTTTATTATGTCTATTTATTTATTATCTTAAAAAATTATTTTTTTCAGGTATGGACAGATTCTCTGGATTTTTGCGAATTTATTCAGAACGCATTTCGGGACAGCTATTTTGGCTATCCTGACTATGATTTGGTTTCAAATCAGGGGGTATTTCATCCTATTATCGGCTACCCCTATTATGGTTTTATTATATTTTATGCATATCTTCTCATTCCATTTGGGTCTTCAATATTAAACATTTTTATTGCAAATAAATTAGTTGCATTTTCAATACCATTTCTCACAATAATTCTTGCATATGTTTTAACAAAATCATTCAAAGCATCTATATTGCCTCTTATTCTGTTCCTCTTTTTTAAAGACTATTTCTTATTCAGCCAGACAATATTTTCAAATTACACCCAGGTCTTTTTTATGTTGATATCATTAATATTTTTTTTCATTTACCTAAGAAATAATCGGTTGATTGATTTAATAATCTTTTTTTTATTTCTTAATTTACTGTTCATGACACGCCAGGAAATGATTGTTTTTGGCTTTTTCTTGTTTGTCTATTTAATATGTAAAAAAGGTTTAACAAAAAAGTATATTATCTTTTTTGCCATTCAGGTTCTGCTTATCCTTTTATTTATATTCCCTCTTTTTGCGCAAAATAGAATCTCAAATTTTGAAGAGGGCTGCTGGACACCCATAGCTTTTATGATAAATGCAAGATTAATGCAAAGCCAGCTAATGCATGAATGGTTCATCCACCCACTGCTTATTTTTTCTATATTTTTCTTTTCTGTCATATTCGGAATTAAAGCTAGGACTTATCGGGACAAGATTATATTATTTCTTATGATTATCCTGTTTTATTTTGGTTTCTATATGTTATGGAAGCCTGCTGATGGGTCAAATCTAAGGGTCCATCTCATCTGGCTTGTACTCGCATTCATTTTCCCTTCTTTAATATATAATAAGTTTGCATCTATGTTGAGTGATAAAAAACATGGCATCATACAAATATCTCTTATGGTATTTTTACTTATGTTGTCCATCGCTTCTTCATTTTCACCCATATTATACTTTCCGAAGTATGAAACAGTATTTATGCCCAATATACTTTCCTGTGTTGAAAAGACCCTGGCATCTTATGAAAAAAAGCCGACGACCAGCCTTTTGCCGCGTATACAAAGAGTCGTGAATAGTGATATGGTTTTTTCCTGGAATAATATATTCAATAACAACAACTATTATCCTCCATCATTAAAAGAAGGGTTTTATTATGTTGAATATTCATTTTTAAAAAGATTCCCAGAATATAATATAATAAATTCAACATTCCCAGATTTGTCTGATGATTTTACTTACCTGCCCTTATCTGCATGTTCTCTTAAAGACAGAGGTATTTATGGTGATTTCTCTGCCATTTACTACATGAATGCCACGATCTATTTAATTAAGCCAAAAAAGGTATAGAGTTATAAGTAAAGTGCATACAGGACAAGCATTATAAATTTATAAATTTGTAATATATTCATTCTTCTTAATGAAAAAAATTTGCCTGATTTTCCCCAGGATGAGATATCCCTCGGGAGATCCTCCTTTAGGCATTCTTTATATTGCCTCTTTTCTCAGGAATAATATTAAAGATATTGAATTGCATTTTATAGATACAACTTTTAATCCTTCTTTTGAATATCTAGAGTCAAAGCTAAAAAAGGCAAGGCCTGATATTGTCGGGATTTACATGGACACAATGATGTATGTCGATGCCCTTAAAACTGCTTCTATTGCAAAAAGATCCAATTCAAATGTTGTCATAGGGGGTCCTCACCCTACTCTGTTGCCTGAAACTGTGATTAATGACAATAATGTTGATGCGGTCATTTTAGGGGAGGGCGAAATCACTTTTACCGAATATATCCATGAATTTTACGGAAATAAAAATTTTGAAAAAATTAAGGGATTATGGTTTAAAAAAGATGATAAAATAATAAAAAACAATTTCAGGAAACCAATAGAGAACCTGGATGAACTGCCTTTTCCGGCGCTTGATTTACTGGATTTTGGGAAATATATCAAGAACTGGTATCATTTTTCCTATTTAAATGAAATAAGGGGAACTTCAATTATCGGTTCAAGAGGATGTTTGTTCAATTGCAGCTATTGCCAGCCGACTTTACAAAAACTTTTTGGAAAAAAACTAAGAAAACGAAATCCTGATAGTATAATTAGTGAATTGAGATTATTAAAAAAAAGATACGGGATTAATGCATTTCATCTTCAGGACGATACATCGACAGTTTCAAAAAAATGGATGATTGATTTTTGTAAGGCTCTTATTAAGTCAGGATTAAGGTTCTGTTGGTCATGCAATTCAAGAGCAGACACTTTAGACAAGGAAATGCTCTTCTGGATGAAAAAATCAGGATTAAAAGAGGTAAGAGTAGGAATAGAATCAATCTCACCGAAAATCAGGAATGATTTATTTAAAAAAAATGTCTCAAACCAGCAAATATTCAATGCAATCAGGCTAATAAAAAAATTTAATCTCTATGCTTTTGGCTATTTTATGATCGGAGCACCGGGAGAAACAGAAAATGAAATAAAAAATACAATAAACTTTGCAGTAAATTCCAAACTGGATTCTGCAACTTTTTCAATAACAACCCTTTTGCCTGGAGCTTACCTGTATAATGAAATAATTAAAAACGAGCCTGATTTAGAAGACTTTCAGTATTATGATTATTATAATGTATCTAAAAAGAATTTTTCTGAACTCAAAAGATGGAAACTTGATTATTATAAAAAATCAGCATATCTAAGATTTTATCTGCACCCGAGAAGAATCATCAAAACACTCAAAGAGATATCATCAATTAAGAAAGCTTTATTAAAATTAAAGAGATTTTGATTTGAATTATTAATACATAATTATTTAATACATAATTATTTAATACATATTAAAATTAATTATCAAATGCAAAATGTCAGATGTTGTGTTAATATTTCCAAAATCAAGTTTTTTGGAAAAAGCAATGGAGCACTATTATTTACCCTTATCTTTGCTTAATTGCGCAGTATATGTTGAGAAGGAATATTCTGTTAAGATAATAGATCAGAGAACTGAAAAATTCTGGCAAAAAAAATTGCTCAGGGAAATAAATCAAAACCCGATTTGCATAGGTCTGACTTCTTTGACAGGTGAGCAGATAAAATATGCCTTGGAAATTTCCAGATTTGTTAAACACCATTCAGAAATTCCAGTTGTCTGGGGAGGGATTCATCCAAGTATTTTGCCTGGACAGACTTTGCGGAATCCTAATATAGATTATGTTATAATCGGTGAGGGAGAGATATCATTCTATGAATTAATCAAATCTCTTGAAAAGAAAAGGTCACTCAGAAAACTGAAGGGCATTGGCTATAAATCAAAAAAAAAGCTGAAAATCAACCCGCCCGGGAAAACAGTTGATATGAATTCTTTGCCTGAGCTGCCCTATCATCTTGTGGATATTAAAAATTATATACTTAGATATAATAAAAAGCGGATGTTCATTATGGAGTCAAGCAGGGGATGTCCTTACAACTGCAGTTTCTGCTGTGCACAATATACACCGCATCAGGAGAAATGGCGTGCATTAAGCCCTGAAAATACAATCAGTGCAATGAGCCGTATAAAAGACAAATTTAATATTGACGGAATTGAATTCCAGGACCTGAACTCTTTTGTGGATTTAGGCAGGATGAGAAATATTTGCGGGCAGATTGTCAAAGAGAAAATGGATATTTTCTGGAATACCTGCGGCAGGATTACAGATATAATGAAAATGGACAGTTCATATCTTAATCTATTGGAAAAAAGCAACATGAAAAGATTTGCTTTGGGTGTTGAATCAGGTTCAGACAGGATTTTAAAACTCATAAAAAAGGGGATTACAGTAAGACAGGTAATTGATGCCGGGAAAAAAATATCAAGGATAAATGTTTCTCCTGTATATTCCTTTATGGCCGGATTCCCGACAGAAAATGAGAGAGAACTGAAACAGACAACATCACTTATAATGAAACTGTTAAAAGAAAACAAAAATGCAAAAACATCAATCCTTCATTGCTACAGGCCTCTTCCAGGCAATGAATTGTTTGACCTTTCTGTAGAGCATGGCCTGGTTCCTCCAGATTCACTTGAAGAATGGGGCAATTATTCAATGGATAAAATTGATTATCCCTGGCTTTCACAGTCAATGCAGAGCAGGATTAAGGCACTTAATTTTCTTTCTTTATTTCTTGATAAAAAACATGAAGAGATTGATAATCCCTTTGTCCAGTCATTTGCAAAACTTTATAAGCCGATTGCAAGATACAGGTTCAGCAGAAATAATTTTGCATTTATGTTTGAGCCGGTCTTGAAAAAAATTTTTGTTAATGTAAAAGAGAAACTTTCATAGTTTTTTGCAATGTTTAATTGTCAATGTTGTCATATCCGTAGATATGATAATAAGGCAGAAGATAAGCAGGATCTAATCCGTCTTTAAGTCCTTTAATTACATAATTAAATAATCTGGTAAAATACTTTATCTTTTGTGTTTTGATCATTTTAATTAAACGTTTTCCAAACGTTACAAAATATGCTTTTTTCTGTAAAAATTCAATCTCTCTTGGCGATAAACCTTTTAATTTTATAACAGATTTATATATTATATTATCTGCTTTTTCCCATCTTTTCTTGTCAATTTCACCTCCATGCATAATGATCTGCTCAATACTTTCTTTTGTAAACGGCTTGTAAACAAAGAATGCGCTCCTGTTTGCATCTAATCTTTGTGCAAATTTTATAGTTTTATTTATAGTCTTTTTATTGTCTCCTGGATTTCCGAGAATATAGAATGCTGTAAATCCAACATTGTATCTCTTTGCAATCCTGAAAATCTTTTTTATTTTTGCATTTGAAATATTTTTCTTAAAAATTTTTTTTCTGAGAGACTCATCTCCGGTTTCAATGCCTGCCCTGAGCAATGCACAGCCTGATTTACCGAGAATTCTTAACTTTTCTTCATTTAAATGGTCAATTCTTGAAAACATGCTGTATTTTAATTTTTTATTCATCTTAAGTTTGATGTATTCATCACAGAATTTTCTAAGCCAGTTGTAATCAATAGTAGGAATCTGGTCAAATAACTGTGCTAATCTTAATCCCCTGTTCTTATATTTTTCGTATTGATGCTTTATTTCATGGGCATAATCAACAGGATCCCTGATCCGGTAATATGAGCCTTCGACAGAATTTTTTATTCCGATTGCATCGCAGTTGCTGCATTTGTAAATGCATCCTCTGGTGCCGATAAAATAAATCATCCCTAGATAATATAAATATTTGTCAAGGTCTTTCCATAAATCCCAATTTGGAATTGGCAGCTCATTGATTTCTTTGATAAAGCATCCTCCCTGGTTTTTAATGATTCTGTTTTTGTTTTTAGCCCATATGCCTTTAATGCCCTTTAGGGGTTTTTTCTGCTCTGATTTACTTAAATATTCTGTTAAAGCATACTCGCCGTCGCCAATACAGACAGCATCAATCTCCTTAATATTGAGTGTCTCATCCGGATATTGAGATGCATGGTATCCTCCAAGGATTATCGGAATCCTGTAATGTTTTTTGATTTCTTTGGCAATGGTCTTTATATACTGCATGTACATTGTGTTGGAGGACATGCCTATTACATGTGGTTTATCTTGCCTGACCCATTTATGAAGGTGTTTTTTCCAGTGTCTCCTGTGAAATGTAAAATCAAGGATTGTTGCCCTGTGCTTTGTTCTTTCATTTAAATACGTTGCAAGAGAGGTTATTGCAATGTCTAAAGCACTGTAATCCCCTCCAAGAAGCGGATTGATAAATTGGATTCTCATTATTTAAATTGAATGCATTTTAGTTTATTTAATTTTTGCATAATAAGATTTAAATAATTCAGATTTAATTTAAATGATTATAAGAAAAGTTTAAAAAGAATAAATTCCAAAGAATAAATTAATTTAAAAAAGAGGACCATTATGAAATTAAGAGTTTTTTTAATAATTATATTATTGACTTCTGTTTTATTAATTGTTGAAGGTGCAGTATTTTATTGCGGTGTAGAAGACCCTGATGGAATAAATGTGAAACAATGTTCTGTTTCTGTGGATTTTACTCAGCCAGATCCTGATGCCTGTAACTGTGTCTGGACAATTAACTGCCAGAAAATAGGCTGGTATCAGGGATATACATGGACAGATGACAGTGTTAACTGGGTGCAGGGCAGCAATACAAATGATGCTACACATACTCATACAGGTACAACATACGCTGATAGAGATAATTCTAATTTATATTATTGTGAGTGCTCACCAAGCATTCCCTGTGCTACATGTCAAGAATGTTCACTTCCTTCTGGCCAGTGTGATCCATCAGTTGCAGGTACAGGCCCATGTAACTCAATATGGTTATGTACCTCAAATGAAAATACAAATAATGCATATGGTGTGGGTTATGGTTATGAAACTCAGGGATATTGCGATGGTACAGGCGATTGTGACCGCTCAGGTAGTGGAAGAGACCCGGATACTTATTCAAGCGCATGTGAATGTTTAGTGACAGGAACTCAAAGTACATGCGGTAATGCTGAGACAGGCTGCTGGGACTCTTCTCAGGCGGAATGCTGCGGGGATGACGGTTCTTCTGATGACTGGTGTGACGGCATAAGCTATGCAGCCTGTGTAGACGGGACATATAGTACTGATGCAGATACTTATGCAGCAGTATGCGAATGCGGTGTATCCGGTGTGCAGGGAACATGCGGCAATGCTGAAACAGGCTGCTGGGACTCCTCTCAGTCAGAATGCTGCGGGGATGACGGTTCTTCTGATGACTGGTGCGACGGCATAAGCTATTCAGCATGTGTAGACGGGACATACAGGACAGATGCTGATACTTATTCAGCAATATGCGAATGCGGCGTTTCCGGGACTCAGGGTTCCTGTAATGATGGTGAAGTTGGCTGCTGGGACTCTTCAGCAGGAAAATGCTGCGGAGATGATTCTGGAGAAGACCACTGGGAAGCTACGCAACAGGGTTCAGGAGGTACAGGAGCGTGTTGCGGTTCAGGATATAATTGTGTTGATTCAGCAAATAATTGTATGAATGAATATCCGACAGAAACCAGTTGTGATGACAGCATTGATAATGACTGTGACGGCCAATCAGACTGTAATGACGCAGACTGTACTGCTTTTTGCAGTGAAATATGTAATAATGGAGTAGATGATGATGGAGATACATATGTAGATTGCGCTGATGATGAATGTACCCAGGGAACTTCCTGCTCATCTGGTTTTTGCTGCGGTTCCCAGTGCAATATAAACGGAGGCAGCTGCAGTTGTACATCCGTTTCAGGAATAGCATGTATAGACGGTACATGCAACACATACGGTGAGCCGTGCTGTTCAAGTCAGTTCAGGAGAGCCTTGCAATGCTCAGGAACTTCCCTTGTTTGTACAAATGGAGATAACCTTTGCGAAGCTTCATGTGATTCAGGAGTAATATCCCAGTGTGATGGCCATCCCTCTGGTTATGATATAGAACAATGTAATCTTGCAAGTGAAGCCTATTTTGGAGATGAGTGTTCAGCATCATGTACTGCCCAGGAGATGGGAGATAATATCTGCAGGGGAACAGCTTACGGAGCAGATTGTACAGGCTCTGCTTTTTGCAATGGCAGGTTTAAAGGTGATGAAGATTTAAATTCAGATGAATGCTGTAACAATGCATGCCAGACCGTGGACTGTGATAATTATGACGATACAGATAAAGAGGACGGCATCCTGACAGAGTCAGAGGTTTCAGGCGGCACTTGTATACCAAGCTGCACTAATGGAGGTTGCTGTGATATCCAGACAGTTAAATGCAACAGCACTAATGAGTTCAAGTATGTTCATAATTTAATAACAAATGCAGATGAATTGCTGAATTATATATGTTATAACAACGGAACCGCATGGAAATGGGGAGACCCCGGAGAGATAGATGCTGAAATACTGACAATTCACAATATGGGTCTTACAGGATTTGAGGAAACAAACCCTGAATTTACTTCAGTGAGGACAGTATATCTGGAATTAATATATCTTCCGGGAACAGAAACCTGCAGATACATAAATTTTGACAATCCCTCTGTCAGGCCAGGCGATGATTTGGATAGCTGGCTGGATTGGGAAAACTGCAACCATGAAAGATACTGGCAGTTGAGTGAGAATGCAGGCAGCAAGACAGTATATGTCCAGATAAATTATTCTACCGGGAGCCAGGTAGTGATGAATGATTCAATTTACTATAATTCATCCGGAGCCGGCTTAGACACAAGCCCGCCAAGTGCACCTTTAATAACAGTTGGAGGATATACAAACAACAATGAATCAATAAAAATTAAATGGGAGCCTGCTTATGATTATGAATCTGTCGAAATTCTCGGCATTCCTATAATCTATGAAGTTTTTATATTTGATCATAATAATGTTGAGCTGGGAAATACCTCTACTTTTGAAACAGAGTATGTTTTTTCCGGATTAAATTTAGCCCATGGAGAAGAAGTGACAGCAGAAGTAAGTGCAGTTAATTCTGCAGGATTAAAAAACACCTCCACTTCAGAAAAAATAATAATAGATCTTGTTCCTCCATATTATATATCTATTGTGGATTATCTGTTTTATGACCTGGCAACAGATACTTATAAATTCCTTAATGAAGATGACTGGTTTAATACAAGGACAGTACAGTTTACATGGGTGTCAGATGACGCGGATTCACGTATAGGGGCTTACAGCTATATTTTAAGTAAATCTGATAAACTCCCTGATGATGTCCCGGAGGGCACAATAGGAAATTTCCAGAATGAAATTAACCATACCTTTTCAGGCATTCCTTCAGGAGCCTATTATTTTAATGTAAAATCAAGAGATAAAGCAGGGAACTGGAGGAATAATTATGATTCTTATTTTGTCCATATTGATAATACCCTCCCATCAAGACCTGAAATTATTTCAGAATATTTTGATGCTTTATCACAGTCAATTACATATACATGGAGTGCTTCAGATGATCAGGAGTCTGGTATAGCTGACTATATGTTAAACCTGACTTACGAAGATGGTTCCCCTTATAGAAGCATAAGAGTAAATGATACATCTTATCCAGTGACTGGCGCTGGCTCAGATACCTATATAGCATTAATCGGAGCAATGAACGGGGCCGGGATCTGGAGATGGTCTAACCAGGAGGAGATCATAACTGATTTTGACCCTCCTGAAATAAATACTTCTTTAGGAGGCATTATCATAACTCAGGAGCCGATAATCTGGATAAGTACCAATGAAAAAGCTACATGTTATTACAATCATGAAGGGATGGATAGGAAATTTGCATATACCAATTCCACTTATCATGAAGCAAAAGTCAAATTGGCAGGTGCTGGCTCTCAGGTTATTTACATTAATTGTACAGACCCGTACGGCAATTTTGATGATTCTTTTTCAATAACACTGGATGTACAGCCGGATTATCTGGTAGAGAATGTTGATATTCCGGATACATTAGAAATATATCAGGACCAGTTTGTGTTTTTTACATTAACTGTTTCAGATTCATTGAATAGATTTTTAGGCGGGATTTATCCTGATTCGTTCCAGGTCAAGTTAAATGATGAGGAAATAGATTTTAGTGTTTTTGAAACAGGTTATGGCCAGTATGATATCTCTTTTATATCGCCTTCTTTTGAAGGTGATTATATTGTACAAATCTACGTGAATTCCAATATGAGCAATGATCTAAACCTTGATTTAAAACCTCTTTCATTGGATATTGTGTATAATCCGGATGAACCGATTGTTCCCACAGCATCTACACGGCTTGTTTACTATAAAGATGAAAATGGTTATTTTGGTTTAGCTTCTGAAGATGAAAATGCGCAGATAGATCCTTCTAAGATTAATCTTAGTTCAAATTTCAATGAAAATCTCTTTATATTTTCAACCAGGGCAAATGCAAATTTAAACCAAAAGCAGAAATACCTTAATAAAAAGGATTTCCTGGAATCAATAAACCCGAGTTTCGGATACACCTCTGCCAAAAAATATTTTTTAAATATAATCCTGAAATATGATGATATTGATATCCTGGTTGATCAGCCTATAGAAATTGAAAGAACTAACAAATATATAATTAAAAAAACCAAATCAGTTTCTGGAAGGAGAACATTGTATATTGATAAACTTGCATGAATAATAAATTTAAATGAAAATTCCTTTAAATCCTTTTGACAAAGAG
Organism: Candidatus Woesearchaeota archaeon; assembly: GCA_016935095.1. Taxonomy (GTDB): domain Archaea; phylum Nanobdellota; class Nanobdellia; order Woesearchaeales; family GW2011-AR15; genus WJJD01. The sequence continues at coordinate 10,540 of JAFGRO010000021.1, read as the reverse complement.
TTTGGAAATATGGATAAACGAGCCCAGTTTTATATATTTGCTGCTATTATTTTGTGTAGTGTGGTGTTTGTCGGGACTGTTAATAAAATAACTGTAGAAGAGCCCTCAAAAAAATTCCAGTCTTTTTATGAAAATTATCTTATTGAAAGCTCTGAAGTAATAAACAGCGCTATCTATGAAAGTAGAGATATATCTGAACAATTTAAAAATTTCACATTGGATTTTATCGAATACGCTGACTCAAAAAATGTAGAGCTGGGCATTTTATATGTTTTAATATATCCTGATAATGAAGCAATAATAGTAAATTATTTAAACTCAGAGGCAAACGTTGATTTTGTTTATTCAGTGCCTCCGGACACTGAAAAAATAATAAATCTGGGAAATAATTTTACATTGGAAATAGATGACCAGGAATATTACTTTAATGTGTCATCCGGGGAAAATATCAAATTAGAATTTTTGTTCAGGGACCAATGATTTTTAGACAGTGCGCTTACATTCATTTAAAATAATTGGTTTTCACCATGAAAAAAATAACAAAAAAGGGGATTTCGGTATATGTGAGCTGGGTAATGATTATAGCTTTGGTAATATTATTGGGAGTGCTTATGTATAACTGGACTCTTTCCCAGGTAAAAAAATCCAGTGAAGACCTGGAAAAAAGGACAGATGAATCTTTTTGCGTGGGAGTTTCATTTAATGTTGACGAAATATGTCAAAATTCACAAATTTTATATATTAATATTACTAATACACAGAATATAAAAATAGAAAAGCTACACTTTAGATTAATAGATTTATATGGGAATTCAGAGTCAAAAGAAAAAGAAATTAGCCTGTATCCTGATGAAACAGAAATTGATTTTGATATATTGAAACAAGGAACATTGAGCAATGTGAAAATAACGCCCATTGTAAAAAAGGAGGGACAGGAGATATTTTGCCAGGAACAATCAGTTGAAAAAGAAGATATTGCTCAATGTTAAAAAAGGTGAAGAGCTTGATAAAAAAGAGAATTAATAACAAAAAATCAGTTTCCCCACTTATTGCAGTAGTCTTGGTGATTGCTTTTACTGTAGCTTTGGGTGCAATCCTCATGACATGGGGCCGCGGATTTATAACATCACAGACAGAGAATGTCGAAAGCGAGACTTCCAAACAAACCAGCTGTGCCTTGGATGTGAGTCTTTCCTGGATTAAATCAAATAACATTGCTCAGGTATGCTATATTAATGATTCCCTTGTAGGTCCCAATGCAACTTTAAGAATGGTGATAAGTAATATCGGTGCCAAGGAAATTTCAGGAATAAAAGTACAGGTTATAGAAAAGGACGGAGATGTTTTGAATATAGAAAATAATACAAACTTATTAGAAGGCAATGCAAGGAAATATGAATTTGGTTTAGAAAGCATTGATTCTTTTTCAGGAATAAATTATATTGGTGTAATTCCGAAAATAGATGTGCCGGGCTCGCCTGAAGATATATTATGCACTAATACTAAACTGGAAATTGCTGAATTAAATGAATGTGAATCTTGACTTCATTTTAAATAAAGAGGTGAAATAAGTTATGTTTAGAAGACTTTTTAAAATTAAAAAAGGGGTTTCTCCTCTGATTGCTACAGTACTTTTAATAGCATTTTCTGTTGCCCTGGGAGCAGTGGTAATGAGCTGGGGCAGGTCTTTTATAACATCACAGACAGAAAGTGTTGAGGGAGAAAGTTCAAAACAGATGAGATGCTCTCTTGATATACTTCTTGACTGGGTTGAGATTAATGGCTATGATCAGGTTTGCTTTATTAATAATACTGGGACTAATGCCACTTTAAGGATGATTGTTGATAATATAGGCAATGAGGAAATAATAGGGATAAAAGTCCAGTTGGTGGAAGCAGACGGTGATGTCAGTAATTATGATGACAATACTAAAGTATCTTCTGGCTTTGCACAAAAATATGAATTTAATTTAGGCGCAAGGTCAGATTTTTCAGGCATTAGTTTTGCAAGTCTTATCCCCAAAATAAAAATACCCGGCTCATCCCAGGGTGTTTTATGTTCAAATAATAATCTCGACATTGAGGAAGTTTTTGAGTGTGAGTGATAAATTTGAGGTGGAAAAAATTAAAAGAAAATCACAGGTATGGGTATCTGCGATTTTATATACTTTAGTTGCGACAATCGCATTAGTTCTGATTCTTGAAGCGGGAATTCCGATTCTTGAAAGATTAAAGGACACAACAACCTTTTCAAAAACCAAAGACGCACTTCTGAATTTAGATGAGCATATAAATGAAGTCGCCAGTGAAGGAGAAGGCGCACAAAGGATAGTAAATCTTGAAATCAAGGAGGGCAAGCTCATTATTGCAGAGAATCAGATTAACTGGGAATTTGAAACAGACAATAGGATTGTTGATCCGAGAACCAGCCAGAGATTCGGGAACTTGATTATAACAAGCAATGCCAATGTCCAGACAACTGAAACCGATGAGATCTATATCTTAAAAACAACTATTGAAGATGATTCTTTTTCTGCTAAAATTAATAAGATAGGGACTGAATCCAGCTGGCAGGAAATAAACACCTCTGGTTTAATTGATTCAATTAGTTTTAATGATAATGAATTAAACGGAACATTTTTTTTTAGCATAAACGGAATTGAGGATTCTTCTTATGGAAAAGGCTATACAGAACTTGTTCCCTCTGGCAATAATACAAATCTTGGCAGGGCTAAAGTGATTGCACACATAAATTCCAGTTTTGCAGAGTATGACCTTGAATTTATTCTTGAGAGCTATGCAGATTTCCTGATAACCAAAGTAAAAAATTTTGAACCGAAATAGATAAATTATTCTTTAAATATTATTTTTTTCATTCCGAAAATATTAAATACTTATTAGATTCTTAATGCAATTATAAAAAAGGGGAGACTATGCCAGAGCAAAAGCCGATTTTTCAGATTGATACCAGGCCGGAAATAATAGAACTGCCGGATATTAAGGACAGGACTTCAATAAATATAAGGTATCCCTTGATTAAACCATATGCTTATGCGCATATATTCTGGGATAATGATGAATTAAAATATGAAGTTGAAGAGCCTAGTCTGACTCCGGAGGAAAATGAGATTCTGAGACTTGTTCTTCTTGCATTGGAAGAGATGATAAATATAAGTTATAGCGGCGTTAATAAATTCAACCTGGTTATAAATTATCTGGAAAAGAATGTCCAGTCAATCTTAATTGAGCTTGGCACAAAGGTTTCCCAGGACACTTATTTAAAATTAATGTATTATATCTTCAGGAATTCAGTCGGCCTGAACAGGATTGAGCCTTTGCTCCACGATTATTATATTGAGGACATTGAATGCAACGGCCTGGATTTCCCGATCTATCTTGTCCACAGGAAATATGAAAACCTGAAAACAAACATAATCTACAAAGACCTGCAGGAACTTACTGATTTTGTTGAAAAAATCGCCCAGAAAACAGGGAGATACGTTTCATATGCAAAACCTTTATTGGACGGGACTTTGCCTGACGGCAGCAGAGTTAATGCAACATATTCCCCTGATGTTACAACCAGGGGTCCGACTTTTACAATCCGTAAATTCACCCGTGAGCCATGGACACCTGTTCATTTGATTACTGCTGAAACAGCCCCTGCTAAGTTATTTGCATATATATGGCTGGCTATTGAGCACAGGAGAAACTTTATGATAATCGGCGAGACTGCATCCGGGAAAACAACTTTCTTAAACAGTATTTTAAGTTTTATTCCTCCTGAAGCAAGAGTCTGCTCTATAGAGGATACACGTGAATTAAACCTTACCCATGATAACTGGATGCCGTCAGTTACCAGGACTGGTTTCGGGATTCCTAATTTAATGGGAAAAGAATATGGCGAGATTACGCTTTTTGATCTTCTTAAAGAAAGCTTCAGGCAAAATCCGGATTATGTGATTGTGGGAGAGATTCGCGGCAAAGAAGCGTATGTCCTCTTCCAGGGAATGGCTTCAGGCCATGCTTCATTCGGGACTTTTCATGCAGGCTCTGTTGAAACATTAATCCGAAGGTTAGAAACACCCCCTATAAATCTCTCTCCGAGCTTAATTGAATCTCTTGATGTGGTTTGTGTGATGGCACATGTAAAAGAGGCAGACAAAAATATAAGAAGAGTAAAGCAGCTTGTTGAGATAAAAGCAAAGGAAAAAGAACTCGGTAAAGTCCAGGTCAATATACCCTTTGAATGGGATCCTGTATCCGATACTATAATACAAAAATCAAAATTGACTATTCTTGAAAAAATTTCCAAGGATTCAGGGGCAAATATTGAAGAGCTGAACAAGGAGCTTCAGACCAGGACGGATCTATTGAACAAACTTGCCCAGATGAAAGTCAAGGACTTTAAACAGATCAATGAAATTTTTAAAGAATACTACTTAAATAAGAATAAGATTTTGCAGAAGTTTGGATTAATATGAAAGAATTAAATTATATTGAAGACAAAATCAAAAAAATCCAGTTATTGTCAGATCTTTATAAGGACATCCTGAATAAAGATATTTCAACAAAAGAAGAACTGGATATTACCAGGACAAAGGCCAGGGTTGCCAAGCAGGAAATTCTTAAACTGATTTATGAAATGCATAAAGTGCTGGAAAAAATACAGTTTTATTCTTGAATTGAAAATGATAAAGGATATTAAACAAGACTGCAATGAGTTAAAAAGTTTTATTCAGGAGATAAAGACATATGATTATTATAAGCAGGAATTAATAAACAACCTTAAACTTCTTGACAGGCAGTATCAACGAGGGGATTTTAATTACAGGACTTACATGAATCTGAAAAATGAGCTCTTATTAAACAAAAGTAAATCGGAATGTATGGAATATTATAATTCATACATAGACACCCTGCTTAAGAAAGCAGACAGCTTAAATACAAAGCTGCTCTCCCTTGTATATAATGACAATTCATACCGCAATTTAAAAATTAATAAGAAGATTCTTCTTAAAAAGGCCTATAAAGTCAAAAAACTTCCTGGAGTTGATAGTGTTAATATATACAGGGTAAAAGAAGAACTTCCCGGCCTTCCAGGCCAGTTTCTTAAAAAAGCACCTGAAAAAAAAGAGCAGGCATTTAAGCCTGTTGCCCTGGAAAAGCCTGAGCATGAACTAGCCCTCATTAAAATAGCAGACAGGTATAGCCTTGAGATTCCCAGGCCTGAGCCTGCAGAAAAACTGCCTGTGCCGCCCCCCAGGAAACTGGGCTTTTTACGGAATCTGGCATATGCTTTCCAGTCCAAGGAAAAACCGATTCTAGATAAGATCTCAAGCGAAGACCAGGTTAAAGTCGGCGGTGTTCTAAGCAAAGATTTTTTAAAATATTTACTTGGGAAAAAGAAGCCTGACAAAGAATTTATTTCAGATAAGACAAGTGTTATGCCTTCTATCTTCACCTATAAACAGCAAGAAGTCGGGAATATAATGGAAGAGGATGTTAAGGCTGTGCTTGATCCTTATCTCCTGGAAAAAGAGGTTAAAGAAATAAAAGAGTTAATATCTATGAAAAAAACCAAGATATACGAACCTTCTTCTTTGGGGTATCTGGCAAATATTACAGTAAGAAAAATAAGTATCTATTTTATTGAGAAATTCCCGAATGTCTTTAAAAAACTGTATCTGGCATTGAGATATGCGAATTTCAAAATACTGTCAAACACATATATTAACATCATGTTTTTACTGACAATATTCTCATTTATAGTGACAATTCCGGTTTTTGCATTATTCTTTGCAATACAGGGAAATGCAACCCCTTTAATTATTCTTAAATCACTGTTATTTTCAATGTTGCTTAGTGTGATGCTCTTTGCAGGGCTGTTCTATTATCCTTTTATGGAAATTAAAAACAGGAGGAGATCAATAAATACAAATCTTCCTTTTGCAATAGACCATATGTCCTCTGTGATTGCATCAGGCGTCCCTCCCACAACAATGTTCAAGCTGTTGTCAGCTTCAAAAGAATACGGGCAGATCTCTGTCGAGATGGAGAAAATCTCAAATTACATTGAGGTTTTCGGTTATGATGCGCTTACTGCCATAAGGGCAATATCTGTTACTACGCCTTCTTCTGAATTTAAAGAATTCCTGGACGGGTTTGTATCCACTATTGAGACTGGCGGCGACATTAAAAATTACCTGGAGCAGAAATCAAAAGAGGCACTGCTCCATTACAGGCTCGAAAGGCAGAAATACGTTGAGTCAATTTCCACATACTCTGATATTTATACAGGCGTACTGATAGCCGCTCCTTTATTTTTTGTGACAGCGCTCTCTTTAGTGAGCATGCTCGGCGGGAATGTCGGCGGCATAGATATTAATGTTATAATCACAATCGGCACATACCTTGTAATACCAATGCTAAATGTCCTTTTCATAGTATTCTTAGAGATGAACCAGCCGGAGATATAGGGGTTATTATGAGGAGAGGGGGGGAGAGAGTGCAGTTCTTAGAGGGAATGTCTTGTAATAAAAAAATATTTATTATTCAATTAAATACCAATTAATATGAAAAAATTCTATTATCATAAAAAGAAGCCAATTTCTAATGAAAATTTTAATTCTGGATTATCGAAAAAAGACTCCAAGTACAAAGAGAGTATGATAAAAGGAAGAATAGCTGAAACACTTATTGAAGAATTATTTTTATCTCTTGAATTCAATGTTTTTAGATATGGGATGGAAAATACTGTTCCAGGTATCATGAAGCTTCTTAAAGGTGTAAGAGGGGAAGTTGCTAAAGAAATTAGAAGAATGCCTGATTTCGTTGTACAACATCCTAAAACTAATGAAGTCTATTTTATTGAAGTTAAATTTAGAGCAAAAGAATATTTTGATATTAATGATGACTCATTGAGAAATTATCCTTATGAAAATGCAATTTTTATTATTGTATCAAAAAAACATATAAAATGTATTTCATATAAAGAACTCGAGGAAGGAAAAAAAGTAACTCCAACCAGTAAAAATTACTTAGGCAATAGAAAAGAGTTCGAATTGGATAAAGAGGTTATAAAACAATTTTGTGATTTTGCAGTCAAATTCTTTAAAGAAGTATAATGGCAATTATCTATGGAACTATTGAAACAGAAAAAAGATTAGTAGATTACCATTCTGATTATATTAGTTCTTTTGATGATGTAGATAAAAAGAGTAAAGAATATTCTCAAAAATTTAGAAAGAAAAAGAAACAATTCACAAATGAATTGCCGTCTAGAATTTCTAATCACTGTGATGAACTAAAAGCTATTGAGAAAACAAAGAGAGATAGAATAACCAAACATGAAAAAACAATTAAAGAAAAAAAACAAAAAATTTCTGATCTCAAGAATGAAAAATCAATTTTCAAAAAAATAAATGTTGGAACAAGAAATACATTAGGAATTGTTGCAGAACATGTTAAGAAAATTCATACTAATATGCATATGAACCATCAAATCAATAAAAAGGGGCAAGTAATAAAAGAATTAGATACTAGTCCAGAAAAGGTATTCTCAAGAGAAAATAAAGAATTAATTCACATGAAACAAACTTATGATATAATAAAAACATCAAGTGATTATTCAGGGACATATGGTGAGAGAAAAGTACTCAAAGAACTTATGAATCTTAGTGATAAATACCATGTTTTCTGTGATTATAAAATTAAATTATCTAGAGCAGTAAGATATAGAAGAAATCAGAAAGCTAGATCTTCTCAAATTGATTTTTTAGTTATTGGTCCAACAGGAATTTTTCCGCTTGAAGTAAAAAATTGGAGTAAAGAATTTGCAAATAGAGAGAGAGATTTTGAACCACATGAACAAATAGATAGGGCTGGACTACTATTATATGTTGTACTAAATAATTGTTTTGATTTCAAATTACCAATAAAGAAAGTTTTGGTAAGTGTTCAAGGAAATATTAATTACAATCCAGACTTCCAATATGTAAAAGTTTGTAGAATAAACAATCTAATACCTTACATTCTAAATTGTAAACATTCATTATTCTCAGATCAAGTTTCTGATATTTGTAGCGAATTGCATGCTGATTGAACATGTCCGCAGGACTGGGAGGAGTTCCGTATATAAAAATATCTAGAGAAAAAATCATCCTTAAATAGATATCCAGACATATTCAAATTCTAATTTTAGATTATTTTTCATGTACTCTATATAAGTTTTATCGTTATCATTCGGTTGAGATTGTCCCACAACAATAATTTTACTTAAATTAGGATCTGCATTTGCTTGCCATAAGTATCTTAATAATTGACCTGTTGCTTCTTGAATACAACTTATTATTGACAAAAAGGGTTTAACTTCAAAATATACTGTTTTATCTCCAACATTTAGGGTTATATCAACATAATTTTTTTCCATTTTTACATTTTTTTGACCATATTTATTAACCAAAATGTTATAATATTTCTCTTGAATTTTGTTATGAACAGCTTCAACAATAATCTGACTAGAGTTTATTGTTCTAATTTGTGAATTTGTATTTTTTGTTGTAACACCACTTGATTTTTTTACAAAGCGTTCGGGTTCATAAAATGCTCCAAAAATTTTTTTGATATGCTCCACTTTGGATAATTTGTGAATTGCTTTACCATACCCACCTAACTTTAATTCTTTAGTAAAGTCTTTTTCAATAAATTCAGCATGCATTAAATGACCTAAACCTGTACTTCTATCCGGGTCATGTTCATATAAGATACCCCCTTTCTTTTTTACAATAGCATACGCCTTTATAGCTAATCTTGGTTCTGTCCCAATTGGAGCACCTGAACTTTTAATGGCGACTAAATCTCCTTCTTTCATACTCAAAAAATGTTTTATTGATGTGATATCATTAGACTCATATCCCTTATTTCTGAGAAAAGTATCTAATTTTCCTTTTGATGTATTTACAAAAGGAGTTAGATCTTGTTTCCAACAAAAACCAATTCCTAAAGCACTTTTTTTAACCATTAATGGGAAAATATCTCTTTGATGGTATTGTCCGTATTTAGAACCTAATATATAATAATTTCTTTCAGTAGATTCCTCTTTTGATTTGAGGTTTAATTCTTTATCCCAATAGAAAAGTGAGCCAATTTTCCAACCATCCCATTCTTTAAAATAATCTATCTCTCTTATAGTTCTTAGTAGCTTATTGTTTGCTTCTATTGGATATTTAGGACTGTATTTTACACCTATGTAATCGCAAACTGATAATATATGATCTTTCTTCATGATAGAAGTGGTTAGATTTGGATAATACAAGAAGAGTATTTTTGATTTTGCAATGTGCCAGAGATAGGGTAAGTCATCAATTTCTTTAAAGTTTTCTTCTTTACCAAATTCAATTATTTTGAGTATTGTTTTTTTAATGTCTTTGAATTTCTCATTTGCTTCAATAAAATCTATTTCTTTCTTCTTACGTTTTTCTTTAATAATAAATTTATTATTAGGCACTAAACTTTCATTAGACCATATACCGAACATTGCTGATAATCCAATAGCACCACTTATTCTTGCTATGTCTTTCGTCTTTTTCTCTACCCAATTAGAAAAAGAATCTTTAGAATATCCTAACGAATAATTATGTAGTGTCATTTCATGAAGCCTATCTATGGGAAATCTACTCAAGAAGGAGTGAAGGTGTTTCAAGGCACTTTTTTCTTTTGAAGAATCTATTTCTTTTTCAAATTGTTTAGCTTTCTCAATCAATTCTGATATTTGAATCATAAAGATGTAATGTTAATAAGCTATATAAATATTTAGGGAAGAAATTTCTAACTAAGCGAGTTAATATGTCCATAGAACAGAGGGGAGTTCAAGGGAGAGCTCGCAGAGGGGAGCATCCACTTTCGATTATCTAAATTGATTTGAAAACATTTAAATAGATAAAACATTTAAGTATAATTGAATTGCTATCAATTTATAAGTTAAAAGATTAAATATAAGAATATATGCCATCAAATTGTTAAGAAATAAAATGGAAAAGATTGAATATCTGAAATATGATGATAATGTAGACCATTTAACTATTTACAAAGCTAATGAAAAAATTGTTAAAAGTATTGATGCAGGGTATGCTATTTTGAGTCTAAATGAGAAAAAAGAAATAGTTGGTTTGGAATTTATGGGTATAAATAAAAAACTAGGTATCTCATTAGACATTCTTCAAAATATTGTTGGATGTGAAGTACATATAACTTATAATCCTTCTGAAAAAATGCTAGTAATTAATGTTCTAATAAAATCTAAAGAACTTGAAAAATTACCTTTTGTTTATACATCAAATCTAAAACTAGGCAATACCCCTCTCGAACAATTTATGGCTAGTTCCTCTGCATAAACTTATTAAAAAGCAGTTATTATCCCTACGGCTAATATGAAACCCTAGTTATTCTGATGAATATCAGAATAACATTGAATTTGATTCTAATCATTCGATCAATATTGAAAGCAATGATTCTTAAGAAAACTTCCACTTTTTGTAGT
>JAFGRO010000020.1 GCA_016935095.1 Candidatus Woesearchaeota archaeon | reverse complement strand
TTTCTTTTTTTTAATTTTCGTTATTGAGGGAAAACTCACGTTGCCCTCCATGTGTTTAGAGACGTCCCTCAATGGCTCCCTCTGCTTGTTTAATCATAAGGGGCGCTTGGGGAACTTCCTGTTTAAGATCCAGGAGCAATCATCAGATTTCCCAAAGCCTAAATATAAATTAAATAAAATTTTTCAAAGAATTTAAATATAACCTATTACTTCCCTATAAAACTATGAATAAACTAGCTGCAAACTGCGGTGGTTGTATTCACTGTCGGATACAGTGAAGTTTTAGCTAATTTTAATTCTAAAAATATTTTTAATTCATGTTTAAATTATTTTAATTCTCAAGATGGTGGTAGTGGTGTAGTGGCAGCACAGAGGACTGTGGTAACCTTTTGGGCAAGCCAAAAGCTTAACCAAAATTCAGGAGACATCCTGGGTTGCATAAAGCAACCGGAGTCTCCTATGCAACCTTCGGTTCCAATTTATAGAAATCCTCCGGCAGGGGTTCAATTCCCCTCTACCGCCCTTTTTTATAATTTATTTTATTTTGAGAGATTATACTTTCTATTATTCAAGATATATCTATTTATGAACAAAGGTGATAAACCATGGATAAAATATTAAAACTAGGATTGCCAAAAGGCTCTTTACAGGAATCTACTTTCAGAATGTTCAATAAAGCAGGATTTAAAATAAAAAACGGCTCAAGAAGCTATTATCCGAAGATTGATGACCCTGAAATTGAATGCATCCTGATCAGGGCACAGGAAATGTCAAGATACGTGGAGCAGGGTGTCCTTGATGCAGGAATTACAGGGAAAGACTGGATCCTTGAAAATAATTCAGATGTAATTGAAATTGCAGATTTAGTGTATGCAAAACAAGGACTAAATAAAGTAAGATGGGTCCTTGCAGTTTCAAATGATTCAGATATAAAAACAGTTAAGGATCTTGAAGGGAAAAGAATAGCAACTGAAGCTGTTAATATAACAAAAGCATACCTGAAAAAAAATAATGTTAATGCAAAAGTTGAGTTTTCATGGGGCGCTACTGAAGTCAAAGCTCCAAGGCTTGTGGATGCGATTGTAGAAATCACAGAAACAGGCTCTTCAATACGAGCTAATAATCTGAAAATAATTGATAAAGTAATGCAGTCAACAACAAAATTAATCATGAACAAAGATTCTTATAATGACAAAAAAAAGAAAAAAAAGGTTGAAGAAATCGCTTTACTGTTAAAAGCAGCAATCACAGCAGAAGAAAAAGTCGGCCTGATGATGAATGTAAAAAAATCAGACCTGGAAAATGTAATCAAAGCCCTGCCTGCTCTACAGAAGCCAACAATTGCAGAGCTCTCTGATAAAAACTGGGTCGATGTAATTGCAATTGTCGATGAAAAAAGTGTAAGGAAATTAATACCTAAGCTAAAACAGGCAGGCGCCTGCGGAATTGTGGAGTTTCCGCTGAACAAGGTGATAATGTAAGATGAACCAAAAAAAAGTTGTACGAAAAAATATTCTGAATCTTGAAACAATAAATTGGGGAGAAACTCCAAAAGAATATTTAATTTTAAAATGGGGCGAAAATCTATATCCTCCCTCTGAAAATGTAGTTAACGCTATTTCCAAAGCAGCAAGAAAAATCAATATATATCCAGACCCACTAAAAAAAGAATTAACAGATGAACTATCAAAATATACTGGATTAGATAAAAAAAATATCTTGGTGACAAATGGTGCTGACAAGGCATTTAGACTAATTGCAGAAACATTTATTGAAAAAGAGGACAATGCAATTACCTTTGTTCCGTCTTACCCGGTATTTGATTCTGCAGTCGAAATTATGGATGGTAATTTAGTTTTTATTGAATTAGATAAAAATTTTAAAATTGATTTACAAAAAGTAATTGCTCAAATCAATAGTAAGACAAAATTAATATATTTATGTAATCCAAATAATCCGACATCAAACTTTATTATTAATAAAAATCAACTAATTAAAATTCTTGATCAGGAAATAATTGTTGTCCTTGATGAAGCTTATTATGAGTTTTCTCGAATTACCTATTCTGATTTAGTAAATAAATTCCCTAATTTAATTATATTAAGAAGCTTTTCAAAAGGTTTTGGTTTGGCCGGTCTAAGAGTTGGATATATACTGGCAAATGCCGGACTTATTGAATACATGAAAAAAATTGAAGATAATATTGAGATATTTAATGTGCCGACTACATCATTAGCAGGAGCTACAGAAGCATTAAGAGATATAGATTATATAGAAAGTAATATTAATAAAATTGAATCAACAAAACTAAGTTTTTATAATTTATTCAACCAAGAAGGGATAGCGTATATTGAATCTAAGACTTCTTTTCTGTTTTTTAATATAAAAGATACATGCCTATCCTCAAAAGAATTTGTCCAGGGAATGAAGGATAAAAGAATCCTTTTAAAAGATTGTTCTATCTACAAAAATCTTAATGATTATTGGGTATATATGGCTGTGCCACCCCAAAAGGATACTGAATTTGTAATTAAATCAATAAAGACCCTGCTTTACAGCAAAGAGAGTGGATTAAAATGATTCAGATATACATCTTAAATAAAATGGATAATGATATTTTAAATAAAATTAAAAAGAGATCACAAACAGACATAGAAAATGTTAAAAAAAAGGTTATAGAAATAATAAATAATGTTAAAGTAAACAAAGATAAAGCACTCATTGAGTATACAAAAAAATGGGATAACCCAAATTTTGAATTATGTAATTTAAAAGTTTCTGAGAAAGACATAAAAGAAGCATATGAAACTACTCCAAAAAAAATAATTCAAAAAATTAAAGAACAGATAACCTTATCAACTAGATTTCACAAATTTCAAAGAGACAATATTAAAAATTGGGAAAGAGAAAGTGAAGAAGGGATTATCCTAGGAGAAAAATGGACTCCGATTGAAGAAGCCGGATTATATATCCCCGGCGGGAAGAACCCATTTCCAACAGTACAGCAGATATTGGCAGTTGCCGCGAAAACCGCCGGATGTAAACGTATTGTTTCCTGTATTTCTCCAAAAGGAAAAAATTATGAAGTAATAATTGCAGCAAATGAGTGCGGAATAAAAGAAATTTACAGAGTTGGGGGAGCACAGGCAATTGCAGCAATGACCTTTGGAACTGAAACTATAAAACCCGTTCAGTTAATAGCAGGACCCGGCAATCCCTATGTTACTGCTGCAAAAATTCTCTGCCAGGAAAAAGTATCAATTGATATGCCTGCAGGTCCCAGTGAAGCAATTATTTTAGCAGATGATTCAACAAAAAATATTAATCTAAAAACAAAAGCAACATATTGTGCAGCAGATTTACTTGCAAGAGCCGAGCACGGCCCTGATTCTGCCGGAGTGCTTGTTACTGATTCACAGGAATTAGCTGAACTGACTAAAAAGGAAATAGAATATCAATTTGATCAATTAGAAAGAAAGGACTATATTAAAAAATCCCTTTTATCATATTGTGCAATAATTGTAACTCAAGAATTAGATGATGCAATTGATTTTACAAATGATTATGCGCCTGAACATTTAGAAATATTAACAGAGAATCCTAGGCAAATATTAAATAAGATTAAAAATGCAGGATCTGTTTTTTTAGGATTATACAATCCTGTAGCAGCAGGAGACTACGCTTCTGGAATTAATCACATACTTCCAACCGGAACATGGGCAAACAGAACTTCAGCTGTTGGTGTATGGACATTTATGAAGCGTATTCAATATTCAGAGGTTTCAAAAACCGGGCTTAAAAGATTACAACCTATTGTCGATTGTCTTGCAGACATCGAAGGATTGGATGCACATAAAAAAAGTGTTGATATAAGATTAGATGATGAGGTTAAAAAATGAATACTATAAATTTGAAATTAGGAAATGTCACAGATAAAAAGATCAGTACTCCAAACGATTTTGTGAGTCACATGATTGAACACATTGCGTGGAGATATGGATGCGGCATTGAATTGAGTTGGAAATCAGAAGATTGGTATGAACTTGGTCAAGCTATTGGAAAAGGCATTAAAGGGATAACAAATATCAAGATTGAAACTATTAAGGATGTTGTCGGAATGTCTGCAATAGATGACGGAACAGCTAAAGCCAGAATATCTTACTCTACTAATCCAAAAGTTAAATTATCCGCTTCAAAGAATGTAGATTTAGATCTCTTAAAAAGTTCACGATGTGAACAAATCAACAATAGCAAACCTCTTGAAGATTTATTAAAAGGATTGGCAGACTCTCTAAAGATAGAGATAGATATTGTTGTTCTGAACTTTAAAGATCAACATCATACTTGGGAAGGTGTTTTTCGGACTATTGGAATATGTCTACAAAAAGCATTAAATCCTATTAAAAAATCAATTGATTTATCTGAAATAAACTCAATTGAAAAAAACGTCAGTTCTGGAGATATAAGTGTAATTGAACGTTCATTAACTAATGCAAAAATAAGAAGAGGGACAGCTGAATCAGGAGTTACTGTAAATGTCGATTTCTTAGGTGATCCGTCAGAATCCACTTGTGAAATAATTTGTGGAGATTCAATTCAAGAAAGTGTAAAAAACATTGAAAAAATATTTAAAATTATTGCAGAATCGATCGGTGTTAAATTAGATATACGATTTAAAGCCAAGGTATTAAGTTCAAGTCACGTTGTGTTTGAAGATATAGGTCTTGTGCTTGGAAGAGCACTTATTGAGATACTTAAATTAAGATTTGAAGAAACAGGCGCAATGGGTGCTGGATCTAGTATCTCGACCTTAGAAGATTTCAAAAAGCAAGAAGGGAGTGTTATGGTTTCAGTAGAAGGGAGGAAATTCTGGGATTTTATAGCTTTAAATGGAGATGAAAAAAAACTTTATAGAGATCTAATTATTGGTCAAAATGTATTTGGATCACTTAAATCTGAAGATTTGGACGATTTCATAGATGGTTTATCTGGAGGTTTGACATCATCAATCATTATACACATAGATAATATTAAAGATCCAGAGGAGTTATGGAAAAACATATTCACAAATCTTGGAAAAGCATTAAAAGAAGTTTTCGAAATAAATGAAACTAGGAAAGGTGTTCCACCTGGAGTAAAAGCAACTTTATCTTAAAATGACAATTAAAATAATCCTTTTTGACATGGATGGCGTATTAATAGATTCAAGTGATGTATGGCTATGTTTACATAATGAACTCAGAAAAAAGTTTAATATGAAAATGATTGGAAAAAAAGAATACTTAAAAGAAGTCTGGGGCACACCCATGGAGACTGAATTAGATTATTTTCCATCTCTTACTCAAGAAGAAGTAAACTCATATTATATGAAAAAATTTGGTGAAAATTATAATAAGATAGTTATAAATGAAGATTTCTTTGAAATCATTGGATTTTTATCTAAGTTAAAGACAGGTATTGTTTCCAATACACCTCAAAAACAAGTTGAAGAAATGATTGAAGCACTTAATTTAAGACAATATTTTAATATAATTGTTGGTAGCAGACCAGGTTTAAACTCAAAACCCTCTCCGGATTTAATAATACATGCCATAGAACAATTTGCTTTAAAAACTAATGAAACAGTGTTCATTGGAGATACGATTTATGATATCCTGGCAGGAAAAAGAGCCGGATGCAAAACTATTGGATTAAATATTAAAGGAGGAGATTTTATTATTAAATCTTTAAAAGATTTGCCAAAAATAATTGAAAAAATAAAATGATTTCAATAATCGATTACGGAGCCGGTAACACTGGAAGTGTGAAGAACGCATTAGATTTTCTTAAATTTAAAAGTAAAATCACATCTGATAAAGATGAAATCCTTAATTCAGATAAAGTTATTTTTCCGGGTGTTGGGAATTTCGGAGATGTGATGAAAGAACTTAAAAAAAGAGATTTAATTAGTGTAATTAAAAAAGTGATTGAAATAAAAAAACCCTTTTTAGGGATATGCGTCGGTTATCAGGCTCTGTTTGAATCAAGTGAAGAATCACCTGATGAAAAGGGAAGCGGAATTTTTAAAGGAAAAGTAATCAGATTCAGAAGTAATTTAAAGATTCCACAAATAGGATGGAACCAGATTAAAATCGTGAATAAAAATTACAGGTTATTGAAAAATATTCCTGATAATTCATTTGTTTATTTTGTGCATTCATATTATCCTGATGTTGAGAATAAAAAAATAATTTTAACTAAAACTGAATATGGGGAAGAGTTTGCAAGCGCAATTGAATTCAATAATGTGTTTGCAACACAGTTCCACCCTGAAAAATCAGGAAAGACCGGATTGAAGATTTTAAAGAATTTTTGTGGGATATAATTATATCTTCACTAAATTCAATATGCTGTCCTCAATCTCATTGAGGGGAAAGGCAGGCTTTTTTTTATATTGTATATCTAAATTACTGATCTAATTGATTTAGTGAATCAATTCTATAGATTCCATGTTTAAGAGAAGTCACTAAATCAGGAGTTGGATTATTTAAACCATTATGAAAATGTATTCCTGTCATTTCACTTTGTGATGCGCCGATAACGTTTTTCAATGAGTCATCAACTAAAGCAATCTGATTCGGCCTGAGAAGGACACCTGTTTTTGCAAGGTAAACTCCCTGGGCTTTTTCAAGAGCATATCTATAAAGATTAATACTCGGTTTCATGAATGTATCTAAAAATACTCTGCCTTCACATATTTTTAGAGTAGAGAAATCAGAAGTATATATTTCAGGCCCATCAGCAATGTCATCAATACAGCTGTTTTTTAATTTAGTCTGTTGAAATCTTTGGCATACATTTGATAAAAAACCAATAGCAATCCCCTTCCTGTGCATACTATCAACCGCACTATCCAAATAAGGCATCGCAACTACATGTTCAGAAACAACCAGTCCGCTCAAGTCCTCTACGTCGCTTCTCATGCGTCCTGAAAATTCATGTCTGTATTTAATCGGGTCTACAGCAAAAAAAAGATTATAGAAATCATTCCATGTCAGAAATTTAGGTTTATCAATTTCTGAATGTTGAGTCTCAGGCCATCTTAATACTTCCTGGCAATCAATTCTTGGCTTACCTGCCTCCTTAAACAAACATTTCAATCCTTCAATATTTTGGGCTGTACCATCTATATCAAAGTATACAAATTTAATTTCTAATTCTTCAAGATCAGGAATCTTTCCAGAATATCCAATTGAAGTCATATCCGCTTTGGACTTCATATTTATATATAAAACTTTTTAGAAAAGGTGATGAAAATGTTATCAAAAAGAATAATCCCGTGCATGGATGTGGACAAAGGAAAAGTGGTTAAATGCATTAATTACATAAATCCGAAAGCTGCAGGAGATCCAGTAGAGCTAGGCAGATATTATAATGAGCAGGGAGCGGATGAGCTTGTTTTTTTAGATATTACTGCAAGTGTTGAATCCCGGAATATAATGAAGGATTTGGTTAAAAAAGTTGCAAAAAATGTGTTTATCCCTTTTACTGTTGGCGGAGGCATCTGGAATATAAATGACATGAAAGAGATGCTGGAATCAGGAGCAGATAAAGTAAGCATATGCACAGCTGCTGTTCTGAACCCCGAAATAATAAAACAAGGTGCTGAAAAGTTTGGCTCACAATGCCTTGTTGTTTCAGTTGATGTTAAAAAAAATAATGAAAAAAATAATTGGGAAGTATATATTTACGGCGGAAGGGAAAATACTCAAATAGATGCAGTTGAATTTGCAAAAAAATGCGAAAAACTCGGAGCAGGTGAGATTCTATTAAATTCATTAGACAGAGATGGGACTAAAGAAGGCTATGATTTAGATATATTAAGAAAAGTCTCTGAAAGTGTAAATATTCCTGTTATTGCATCAAGCGGAGCAGGCACACCTGAACAAATATT
The DNA here is from genome assembly GCA_016935095.1 of Candidatus Woesearchaeota archaeon. GTDB lineage: Archaea > Nanobdellota > Nanobdellia > Woesearchaeales > GW2011-AR15 > WJJD01. The sequence continues at coordinate 19,966 of JAFGRO010000020.1, read as the reverse complement.
AGAAGCATTTACCCTTGGAAAAGCAGATGCCGCTTTGGCTGCAAGCATATTTCATTACAAGAAGTATACGATTAAAGAAGTCAAGAGTTATTTGAGGGAGAGGGGAGTTGTTGTGAGGGAATGATAAATTATTTCATTTCTAAAAGTTTCTTCATTTGTGTAATAAATTCATCTGCAGCTTCAAGGTCATATTCAGCAGTATCTTTTGAATAGGTATAATTATAATCTGCACCTTCTCTTGAATACATTGCTCCTTTAAATATATCTATATACTTTTTTTCAAGTTTGCCTGATTTGTTAAGTGACTCTAATACAATCAAAACAGCAATATGTCTTTTCTCTCTGTAACCTAATTTAAAAAGAAGAGCTTTTGCTGCATGAAACATTGCATAATATGATTTAACAATGCTCCATTTGTAATCCTCATCATCAAATGCCTTTTTTGCTTTTTCAAGATCATAAAGAGCTTCTTTCATTTCTTTATCACTTAATTGATTATCAGGCTTAATTTTTTCCAGGTAGTTTTTATTTATGCAATCATCAATATTCATTTTATTTGAAGTTTATCTTTTTCAACTCTTTCATAAAAAGCACGATCTTGTTTAGACAATTTAGACCATTCTAATGGTGTGAAAATCTTAAAATTTACTTTTCTATTAACTATTTTCGAGATTTTATCAATTTGATCAATAAGTTCATGTTTTTTAATTTTTCCAATTATTAATAAATCAATATCACTCAGTTCTTTATATTCTCCACGAGCACAACTTCCATACAAGTATATTTCAATGTCTTTATTTATATACTTCTCAATGAAATTAATTTTTAGTAGAATATTAATTTTTTTTAATTCTTTTATTATGATGTTATCATTATTTAATTTTAATAGTTTTAAATTGCTGACTTTTTTTAATAATAAATAATTGTTTTTTATTAGGTAATTAGTCCATTTAATTGCTGTAGCCTTTGATAGTTTTGTTTTTTTAATCAATTCAGATTGGGTTATTTCAATAGAAGGAATCTCTATAAAGAAAGCTATTATTGAAATGAGTTTTTTATTTCCAAAAAGTGTTATTATTGAATTCATATGCTAAAATAAAGGGTATAAATATTTAAACCTTTTGGTATATTTATTTGAACTATTTGGTAGAAATAAATGAACCTTAGTTTTTTAATAGATTGTAATTGATGAAAGTGGAGAAAAGTGGATGAGGGAGAAGTATGACTATTCGAGAAAGATTACTAATTAAAAATTCTTACCAAGTAAGAAAAATAACAATTTTTTCAACAATAATCTTACCAAGTAAGAAAGATTTAAATAGTAAGTTAATTTTCAAAACAAGTATGAAAGAAGATATTCTTAAAAAAACAGCAAAAGAATATTATGCTTCTGCTCAGGATGAATATAATAAAAGAAGATATAATTCAGCTGTCGTATTGTATTTTAAATCCCTTGTTGCTTTTGTAGATTTATATTTATGTCAAGAACTGCTGACCAAATTCCACAAGTTGCAGTTCTTGAACACACCAAAAATTTTGGGATTATTTGGGACTAAAGATCTGAGATTACACCCCAAAATTTTTCAGTGTTTCAGAAAACAGGAACAACTCCTTCTTCACATAATGACAGGTTCAGAAAAACAGAAACACTTTTTCCAGAGGTCTATGATTTGCTTGATAAAGACTTTCCTTTTTACCAGGACAGTTATGTCCAGATTATGACAAAAGAATTAGCTGAGGCAATTAAAGATGATGCAAAAATTATGGCAAAAAAAACTCAAGTTGAATTACAGTAAAGATATTTTTGATATTGTGCAGTTTGGCTCTTCTGTAATGGAAAACAGCAGCCCAAATGACATTGATATTGCAGTTATTTTTAAAAATATTCCAGTTAAATTCCAGTTAAACCATGCCCAGAATATTAAAAAACAATTGAAAGAAAAAACAGAACTTCCGATACATATTAAGTCTTTTGATTTGTATTCTTTTTTTGATCCTGGAAATTTTGCAAGAGAGAATATCCTGTTTTATGGAAAAAGTTTAATTACTGAAAAATATTTTGCAGAAAGATTTGGCTTAAAGCCAAAAATACAAATATCTTATTCCCTGCAAAAACTGGTAAAAAAAGATAAAGTAAGATTCCATTACATGCTTAAAGGGAAAAAGAATAATTCCGGACTATTGAACAAATATAACGGTGAATTATTAAACCCAGGATTAATTGAAATAATGCCTGAATATGAACAAGTATTCATTAAAAACATTGAGAAAATCACAAAGGAATATGAAGCGAAGAGAGTTCTATATTAGGAATCTTGTTAATATAAATTGGTTGAGGGAGAGGGGAGTTGTTGTGAGGGAATAATTACTTTTGTGCCATTGTATCTTCCTTACTATGCCCAAATACTTCTCCAAAAACACCCGGATTATATGTTTTTAATATTTTGTAAAAAGAAGGCAGAAGTTCATCTAAAGATGATTTTGCATGGTCCATTGTCAAACAAGTAGAATTAGGATAATATTCTAAATACAATTTACCATTTTCTTCTTCAAAATAAGGATTTTCATCTCTAACTGGATAAACTCTCAGTCTTATAAATCCTGTTAGTTCTATATGATTTATATCGAATTTTTCTGGATCACTTTCCTGTGATTCAAACTCATTCATTGGCTGGAAAAATTTAGTTTTATAATAATTAAAATCTCCTGAAGTTTCTCCATCTTCTGATAAAGGAAGTCCATATGGGTTCTTTATTTCATAAGCTAATCTGATAACCCTTTCAAGGCTGGCTGCACTACCCTAAATAAGAATACACCCTATATAGGCTGTACCTGGTGATTTTTCCAATACAATCCTATAATGCAAATCATCAAATGGTTCTGTGGTGTTCATTCCATCAAATTGGTTTATGTTAGACATTTCGTTGAATTGTCAAAATATCAATGATATGAAAGAGAAAGGACAGATATCTCTTTTACTAATAACTCTCGTCAAGAACTTCTGCAATATAGCTACCCATATTAAACCTTCCTGTCGGATAAAAATATGTACTTCCCGCATCAGAATTCATACCGCTTGCTGTAATAACTGCTTCCGGATACCATTGTGGTTTTCTTCCCTTGCTGTCCCAGGATAATAATCTACCACTACCCTCTCCATTAACGCAAAAAGCTAATTGAGTATATAATTCAGTAACACTCATAATGCCTTCCGGATCAAAATCCTCTGCTCTTATTACTATTGCATCTATTACTTTAACTCCCTGATGCATTGCATCTGCAAGTCTCTTGTGGCCCTCAAGAACATAAAACACTTCTGTTCCGTCAGTCTGGACTTTGCTTAATAGAGGAATTGGCCTAACCTCATGGTTATTAAATTGCTCTGCGCTATAATAAGATAAACTTGTGCCTGGTATAGTAGAATCTGTAGGGAAAAATGCCTCCTGGTTAATAATACTTACTGGTTCAGGACTTTTTGTTAAAGTACCGTCTGCACCATAAAAATTGCATTTATCAAAATTAGGGCTAGGCTGGTAATTAAAATCACCGGTTGCTCCGCTTCCGAGAGCCCTTGCACCTGTACCTTCACTCACTGATGCCTTCACTTGTGCTGCTTCCCATTCATAATTTTTTGCCCAGTTCTGGAAAATCCACCAATTTCCATCACCGTAAAGCTGTGAATACAATCCATACTCATCAGCCCTTGAATTATAAACAACCAGAGATCCTATCAAAGTAAGCCTTCCTGCAACACCGGCATATACTCCTATAGCTTCATAAGGGATCTCTATTGTTCCGTCAGTAGGAACATAATAATATCTCATTCCCGGAGCTAATGCTTCTGATAAAATCACTGGTGTGCCGTCTAACATATAGGGTGCATATTCATTGTCTTCTAGTACATATGGCACATATCCGTTTTTAACTACACATGCTGAAACTGCTTCAGAAGTTTCTTTTTTTAAACAGTCATCTAATGATACTTTCGATACTTTCGGACTTTCTGCAGGTGGCGGAATACACCCGGTAAAAGCAACAGCTAATGCTATAATACTTAATACTGTTTTAACCAAACTCATTTTTGATATTGTCATTTTCCATCCTCTCAATTTTGCATAGCTTTCTCCAGCTTATTTTATCATCTCTTTTATTGGAATCAATAATCAGTTAATCTTTTTTTGAACATAATTCAGCATTATTTGATAAACTGGTGCTGTTACAGTTCTTTCTAATTCCCTGTCTTCTTTCAATTTATCATATAATTCAGTCAGTATTTGTTTTGCGTCTGATCTGGAACTCAAACCAATTAATGATGCATTGAATTCCGGTAATAATGTATCTTCTCCACTTCCAGAAATTAATCTGTGTTCTAACCTTCCCCCAAGACCAGGGTTTGCTGTTAATTGACAGGCCCTGTGATATGCCCTTTCAGGAACAAATCTTGGAATTCCAGAACCGTGTCTTTGAATTTCCTCATCATATAATTCTACTGCTGCCCTATGCAACTCCTGATATCTTTCACTATTGGTTCTCAGCAATGCTTCTCCTATAATCGCCCTGGCAGCTGGATCCATTGCATAAAACTTAGAATCAACATCCCAGTCTACAAGACCTGCTCTTAACATATCACCAATTCTATCTTGAAAATATGCATCGCCTCTTTGTTCACGCAAAATTCCCAGTTCTCTTTGTTGTGAAAAATATTGCAGTTTATCAGGACTAAAGCGGCGTAATGTAGATGCCGCTTCACACAAGGGTCTTATTTTTGGATCTATATCTTTTAGAAGCTCTTCATTTACAACAACTGATAAAGCAGAATCTATCTTTTCCAGAACAATATTATATAATTCATCGAAAAATGTTTCACCACCTTCATCAAGTAGACCTTCTCTACTTAGAGTATCAAAAATCTGCCTGTTTGCAAGAGGATGCCCTCCTGTTGTCTGGTGAAAATAATCTGCCCATTTTTTATTATGGAAGCCTAATCTATTAAATTGTTCTGATGATTCTTCAGGATTTAAAGCACCTAATTGAATTTCATCAACGCGCCTTCTAACTTGAAAATCAGTTAATCTATGATAGCCATGATTTTCTAAAACAAATACAATTTTATCTGTTTGAACTAATGGACTTAAAATATGCTGTTCTAAAAAGGCAAAAGTTTTATGCTGTACTTCATCTCCATTATCAAAAATAATTACTGGCGTATATTGTTCTTGTAATCCAATAATCCAGTCACATAATCCCTGAGCCATTTGATCTCTAGACCCAAATTCAACTTTATAATCTGACCCAATCTGAGCATTAATTTGATCTGCTATATCCCTTAAAAGAGGCGTTACAGCCCCCCTTAAACTATCTGAATACTGTTCAAGGTCAATCATAACACTAAAAGTAGGTTTTCCTTCTATAGTCTCCTCTCCAGTGTAATTATACCTATGTTCCAACTCAGACAAAAACCAAGTTTTTCCGATTCCAGGACTGCCCTCAACAATAACAAAAGGAGATAATGGTACAAAAGGAGCTAATGGTTTTTCTGAGCTCTGAATTTTCCTTACTTTAGCATCAATAGTATCTAATTCTGCTTGTCTACCGACAAATTGAATTGAATCATATTCTTTTATATCCATTAAATATCACCTACTGGTAATTAAAACTTCACCTGAAAGTAATGACTTTGTTTTATATATTTTCCTTAAATTTTATATAAATTATATAAAAATAATAAAAAATTTATATTTAACTACTAATTAATGATAAAAATATATTAAGATTTAAATATAAGAAGTTATTTTTAAAAAAAATGTCACTCCAGGAATATATTGAAAGGATTTGTATGGAAAGAGGAATTACCAGTCCTGAGAGTGTTCTTACTTTTGCACAGGCTTTAACAGCCGGTGAGATCACTACAGAAGTTTTGAGATGTGCTGATGAAATAAAATCAATGTATCCTTCTCTTAGTCAAGCAGTTGATTTAACATTGTATCATTATTCTCCTGATTTGGTAATTGAAAGGGTTAATCTAATAAAAGATGTAAACATGTATACAAACGGGGGCAGAATTCTTGGAATTGGTGATAAATGGTTTTACTGTAAATTCTATCGGGACCCGGAGCATGCAGAAAAAGATTCATTTGCCTTAGATATACTCCGGCAGGGGAAAAATGAAATTCTTGCTTTATCAGATATGCTAAGACAGGGAGAATTTATTGAAAGGATTGAAGCAGCTGATTTAAATGTCATGCCTAAAGAAGACCTTGTTGAGTTATACAATCTAGACAATGGCCAAACACTAACCAGACTTATTGAAAGATTTGAGTTGCCTCTTGTTCCTGAAGAAATACCTTTGCTCGTTGATCCTGCTGAATCAAGTGTAAGAATATATGAATATATACAGGGACTTCCGACAAGTGAAGTAATTTCTTTTTGCAGTGAGGCAAGTAAAACTCCAGAACATGAACTTCATACAGCAGCTTCAGCATTTTCCAGAGAATATCATCATCATGTCGTAGACAGCATGGTAGCTCAAAGAGCATTATTAGGAAGGTTTTGTAATGAAGCAGAAGTGTTTCCTATAGGCAAAAACCTAGCCGGGAGTTGTAGAAAACTTGTAAACTACTTATATGGAACTTCTTGTTCAGTAGATTTAGGATTAATAGATACTTACTCTAGTTTTATTGATGATCACTTTTCACATTGTATGTCAAATGGATTAAAATTCAGTTCATCTGGACCGAGAGTGGACAGGACTGCCACTAACATGAAATTCAGTATCCAGGATTCACAGATTTCTCCTGAAGGGTTTGTCAGATGCTATGCTGCTAATAGAACACCAATGATTGATTTAGTAGCTCATTTTGATTATGATAAATCAGAGGAGTGGCTGACTGAGCTTGCCTGGGCACTTGGACAGGCTATCGGATATGAAGGCTCACCAATTTCAACAGAGGAACAACAATCTTACATTCTTTATGCATATCTAAAAGAGGCAGAAAAAAGATTAGTTGCAGATGCCTTATTTGAAGGTGCAACACTCACTTCTCAAGAATATAAAAACAGATTAGCTACCATAGATCAATTAAGTGAAGAGTGTTGGTCTATGGCAACTGATTTCTCTTCAGGCTTAAAATTAAATGATGAACAACAGCTCTTTTTTAACAGGTTTTTTGAGTGCACAGCCGGATTAACCCCAACTGAGGATGTAGATGAATTAGAATATAGAACAAATCTTTTCTTTTGTCTTACAAATACGACTCTTGGAATAAGAATGTATCGTTCAGCATCAAACAGAACAGAAAGATGGCTTAGAAATTGCATGCAACGAACCACAACTATTTCTGCAGAAGCCCTAATTGATGAAACTAAAAGAGCAGAAGCAGGCAGTTTATTACACAAGTTAAATGAGGAAAACCAGCAAATACAATCTTTTATTTTTGAATTAGAAAAGAAAACCAGAACAGCCTTAAATTATGCTTCAAATAGTGCAAAAGCCTGCCTGGGATATCTTGAAAGAAAATGCAAGGGTTATGAACTGGACCAGCAAGACCATCGTTTGAGAGATAGGTTATTCCATTATCACACACTACTCTATAAAGCAAAAGTCAATCCTTTAGCATTAGGAGTACATTTAGAAGAACTAACTTCAGTTATAGAACAGGGAGGAATTTTTCCATTTGAACAAGACATATGCCATATATTAAGATCCTATTATCTATTAAAGGAAGCCAGAGATAATATGAGCGACTTAGAGTATGGGGAAAGAGGAATTAGAGTATCTAACCTGATAGCTACACAGAGTTCCCATGATATTCCTATTGTATCCATTTTAACCAGCGCTGAAATTAACAGAATAGCTGAAATTGTCAGAAAAGAAAATCTTTCTTCCGAAAATAGCAGCGCTAGCCAATGGGAGAAAATACAAGCAAGTATGGCTGAACCTCACCTAATTTATTATGGGAAACCAGATAAAATGAATAAAGGTTTTCATGAATACTGGTTTCCTGTATTTTATGAAGGAAGGAGTGTTCCAAATGTACCTTTTAATTGTAGTTCAATTATACGCTACCAAATACCAGAAAAGTGGATCCCTTATAAAGGCACGACCTGTTTTGTAGTTGATTTAGATTATCTTTTTAAAGAAGTAATATCAGAATATGGGTCTTCTCCTGTTGAATTTTTCAATAAGTTTATTGGGATTTACTTATCTAATGGAGCAACATCAGATGACTATAAAAGAATATATCTTAACTTGATGAGAACAAAAAACGGAAGACAGACTCTCACGGAAAAAGTAAAGCATAGCTTTTCTGCTCTTTCTACTGAAGAATTGACTGTGTGCAGAAATTCGCTTTATTGTCTGTCACTTTTACTGGACACAACAAGATATGAAAAAAATATTTCAATAGTTGGTGTTTCTGATAAACCTGAACTAACCAAATATTTAATGGATCCGAGGTTAATTAATTACAAGTTATTGGATGAGGTATTAGGTGAAAGAGAGAGAATCCAAGCTGATGATATGAGTATTTATGAATCTTTTGAAAAAGCAAATTTAGAAGAGCTGAAACCAGATTTCAATTATGTTGATAACTGTTTTATTAGCAAACCAAATGCTAATCCTTTTTCAATTTCCATTGTAAGATTAACTGAAACTGATCCAGTAAGCACTGGAATGGTAGGTTTTCCTGCTTTTACAATGAATCTTGCTGAAGTCACCAATGTTTATGTTACATGACTTTTTTAAGCAATCCCCTGCCTGGCTTCAAAGAGGTCAAGAAGAATATCAAAGGTAGCAAAACATCTCCCGATAATTACGCTTTCGATATGACCGATCTTCCTGACTTCATTCCTATGCTTGAATATTGAATTTCTCCGCATCTCAACAAAAGAAACAATATTCTTTTTTTCAAATTTATAGAAAAACCCATAAAATTTCTGAATTGCCTGATTGAGTTCTTTAATCATTTCAAAGGTGTTTTTTGTTATTTTTAAATCAATTCTTTTTAAGTCTTTAGATATGTACTTGAAATTATCTGTGACCTTGTCAATTGATGCTATTATATGAAATAAAAAAGGGGTTTTCCTATAATCCTCATGTCCTTTTTTATTTAACAGCCTTAAACAGAAACTGGTAAATTTGGTAATATTGTCATGCGCATCTACTATGCTGCCCAAAGATTCCATGTCCCTGTTTTGAACGATGTTAATTAGCTCTGAGGACATCTCAATTAATAATAAAAAAATCCTCCTTAATATATTATCAAATTCTTTTGAAGATGTAGCTGAAACATCTTTAATCAGAAAATAATCTTTTTTTTTTGATATTATCTCCATACCTATTAATCTTGAAGTAATTATATTAACTGCATCAAAAACAGCAATTTCTTTCTTTTTCTTAAAATCAAATATTTCTTTTTTTGAGAACTTAACCTTTATTTCGTCATAACCAAATCGATATGCCCCCTGTATGGCATGCAAAGCAGAAGATAAATCATAATCTGTAATATCAATTTCAACAGGTGTGTATTCAATAATATTCTCTGTTGAAATAATTAACCTGTTTTCCTCTTCTTTAATATCAATCTCCTGGCCCTTTTTTGTTTTGTATTTTTTTACCCATGACCTTGGTAAAGAAACCAACTGAGTACTGTTACCTATTTGAATGATTTTTCTTTTCATAAGCTTTGCTAAGAATTAGTTATATTAAAATATTTTTATTTTTATATAAAATTTAAATAATTTATTAGTGTATCAATTCTCTCTTTTCTCACCCATTTCCGATATAATTATAAAATTAAACTGATTTCAAGGCTGTTAAGATGATAATACCGAGCATTGACTTAATGGATGGAAAGGCTGTAAAGCTTGTCCAGGGAAAAAAAGAAAATAAAAAATATGAAGAAGACGCATTAGCTTTAGCTCAAAAATATTCAATATACCCTATAGTTAATATAATTGATCTGGATGCTGCTTTTGGCACAGGCAATAATCTCGGTTTAATAAAAAAAATATGTAAAATCTGCGACTGTAATGCAGGAGGAGGCATACGCTCAATTGAAAAAGCAAATGAACTATTGGAAGCAGGCGCAAAAAAAATTATTATAGGAACAAAAGCAGACAAAGATTTTCTAAAAAAGCTCCCAAAAAAAAAACTAATTGCTGCAGTTGACTCAAAAAAAGGCAAGGTTGTTGATAATGGATGGGAATCTGAGACAGATAAAACTCCTTTTGAAAGAGTAAAAGAATTACAGGATTACTGCTCTGCATTTCTATATACATATGTTGACAAGGAAGGCCTGATGCAGGGAATTGACCTTGCAACAGTTAAAGAATTAAAAGCATTAACTAAAAATAAAATAATCTATGCCGGAGGAATTTCAGGTATCGAAGAGATTAAACAGTTAGAGGAACTTGAAGTTGATTCTGTTTTAGGCATGGCTCTTTACTCAAAAAAGATTGATTTAAGTGAAGCATTCTTATCAATCCTGGATTTTGAGAAAGGAAACGGCTTAATCCCTACAATTGCCCAGGAAATAAACAACACTGTTTTAATGATGGCTTATTCCACAAAAGAATCTTTGTTAAAAGCAATTGAAATAAGAAGAGGCTGCTATTTCTCCAGATCAAGACAAAAGCTCTGGATAAAAGGGGAAACCTCAGGCAATATCCAGGAACTCTTAAGAATAAAAGCAGATTGCGACAAAGACACATTATTATTCATTGTAAAACAAAAGAATGCAGCATGCCATACAGGGAATTATAGCTGTTTTGATAATTAGAAATGATGAATTCTTCAGTATTCTCTAAATTGTAAAAAAACATATAAATAAGACAAGCTCATTAATAAAAATGATAAATCTCTCAGAACTAAAAGTTGTAGAGGATGCATTTTTTACTGCAAAGCTTGAGTATTATAAGCCAAGCTTGCATGAGTTTATTGAAGAGCATTTTCTGGAATCAGAGATTTACAGCAGGAAAACCCTTATTAAATTAAAAAAGATTATCGCAGAGACAAAAGAAAAAGCCCATGATTTAATAATGAGGCATGATCTGGAAATAATAATCAAAGAAATAAAGAAAACCCCTAAAGATTTTGATGAAAAAACATGGGAAGGTTTTTTGCCAGAGATAATGCAGGAAGTAAAGAACCTTCTTGGGATGGATTTCAAGCCAAGGCCTGTTTTTTTTGAAGATTCTTTTCCTCAGGGATTATTTATTTTTGAAAAAAAAGGCGCTTCATCAGTAACAATTTTTGAGGGCCAGCCTAATGCAGGAATATATTTTTTAAATAGAAGAGTAAGCTCTTTTTTTACACCTGTATTATTGATCCATGAGCAATTGCATTCATGCCTTTCTCAAAACAAGTCAAAGGACCAGATTTATATTGAATGGTTTGAAGAAGGGCTCTGCCAGTGGTATTCATTGTTAATTTATTATAAGCTGACAAAAAATAAGCAGGTAATAGATTTGTACAGGCTCAGAAACTATATTTACAGCAAAGTCAAGCCTGAATATAATTTCACAAGAAGGTATTTTGAGTATATGAAAGTTTTCCAGCAGCTCTATCTGCACGGCGGCCCTGAATTAATAGGAAAAATACTTGTAATGTATTTGTCTAATGAAAGGGATAAAGTGAATGAGTTCCTTAATTTGGACAAGCTTGATTTTAATTACATCCCAAAAACAGAGATTGAGAATATATTAGCAAAGTTTTCATCATTTATTGAACCCGAGAAGATTACTCCTCTGGAATATCTGATATTAAAATCCGCTAAAAAACCAAAAACCATCCAGACTTTAAGCATGTTGATCAGTGCTCCTGAAGAAGTCATAAAAAAAAGCATATTCAGGTTAAAGATAAAAGGAATGATTGTCATCAAAGATAAATACATAGAGGTAAATTGGAGAAAGCTTGATTTATTGGAATATGGTTTGATTAAGCCGGTTTTTCCGTTTTAAGAGTGAATTTTATAAATTAAAAAAATTTTTAATAAAAGAATATGGCAAAACTCAAAGCAAGATTAGAATCTGCTCAGCATATACTTCATCATATTCTAACTCATGAATATAATGCAAAGCAGTGCGGAATGCAGTTTCATGAAAATAAGATAAGGATTGATGTTAGATGCAAGACTAACCTCATTGATGTTCCGAAAGAGGACTTTGAAAAAAAAATCAATGATGTAATCAAAAAAAACCTTCCTGTAATAAAGACAATGTATCAAAGGAAAGACGTTCCAAAAGACATTGACATATCAATGATTCCCCCACATGTAAAAGAAGTTAGGATTGTTGAAATCAAAGGATTTGATATCCAGCCTTGCGGAAATCCACATGTTGATAACACATCTGAAATTGGAGAGTACAGAATCATTGAAAGAAAAAAAAAAGGAAAAGACACATACAGGTTTGTAGGAGAGGTTGTTGAAGAAGGAACTGTACCTCTTTCAGAGAAAAAAACAAAGGAAAAATTTGAACTGCAACTAGCTAAAGGTGTCCGTGATTTTTCTCCTTCTGAGAAAATAATCAGAGATAAGATTCTAAATACAATAAAAGAGGTTTTTGAACTCTATGGTTATAATCCAATTGAATTGCCAGTTCTGGAAAGATATGAAACGCTAGCCGCCAAGTATGCTGCAGGTGAAGATTCTGATGCACTTAAAGAAATATTTATTACAAAAGATAATGGTGGAAGAAAACTAGGATTAAGATTTGATTTAACAGTACCATTCAGCAGATTTGTAGGTATGAATCCTAATCTTAAAATTCCCTTTAAAAAATATGTTACTGGCCCTGTTTTTAGAGACGGTCCAATTAAAACTGGAAGGTACAGGGAGTTTGTTCAAATTGATCCAGACATAATGGGTTGTAAGGATGTAATTGCAGATGCTGAAATAATAACAATAACCGAAGAAGTGTTTTCAAGACTAGGATTTGATTGTGTAATTGAATTTAACACTAGAAAATTAATCAACGGAATATTGAATGATTTGAAAATCCCAAAAAATGAGCAGCCAAGTATTATCATCTCTATAGATAAACTAAAGAAGATTGGTAAGAACGGTGTTGAACTTGAGTTAAAAGAGAAAGGTCTTACTAATAATAAAATCCAGATGTTGTTCAAGTTTTTTAAAGATTATAAAACAAATGAAGAAACATTAAACAATCTAAAAAAGATAGTTAAGAGTAAAATTGGTAAAGAAGGAGTACAGGAAATTAAGAATATAATTAAATATATAAAAGAATTTGGAGTTAAATCAGCTGTATTCCGCCCAAGTCTTGCTCGCGGCCTTGCTTATTATACTGGACCAGTATATGAAGCATTCTTAAAAGGAACTTCAATTAGTTCTTCTGCTGCAGGCGGCGGGCGGTATGATGAGATAATTGGAAAATTTATTGGAAGCAAAAAGAATGTTCCTGCAACTGGGATTTCTTTTGGAATTGAAGTAATTGTTGAAGCGATAAAAGAAAAAGAAAAACTTAAACAAAAATCTATAACACAGGTCTATATTATTCCAATCAAAACACTGATAAAAAGTATAGGGATTGCTCAAAAATTGAGAAAAGCCGGCATTAAAACAGATATGGATATAATGCAGAGAGGCATAAGTAAAAACTTACAGTATGCAAATGCCTATGGAATCCCTTTTGTTCTTTTCATTGGTGAAGATGAACTTAAACAGAATAAAGTCAAATTAAAAGACATGAAATCCGGAAAAGAAGAACTGCTTAGTGTTGATCAAGTTATTGATAAACTGAAATAATTAATTGTTTATTTTTCTATAATTTTATTTTGCTGAAAAAACAAACAATATTCCATGTAATGATTTATTATTCTTTACAAGGGAACAGGATATTTCAGAAGAAAATAAATTTCCCTTCTTTGTCTTAATTCTGCATTTAAATACAAAATCCTTGCTTGACCTGTCTAAATTTTTAATTTTCTCTTTATGTTTTTCCTCATCAATAAACTCCATAATATTTTTTCCTAAAAAATCAGCTTTTTTTGCATATCCTAGAAGCTGTAATGCCCTGGTGTTTGCTTCAATTATATTTTGGTTATTATCAGTTAGTATAACAACTTCCTTCATTCTGTCAAGAGTTACGCTAAAAAATTGTTGGACAAGTCTAAGCCTCTCTCTTGTTTTTTTGCTGCTTGTTATATCATCTAGTATAAGAACAACAGACACTTCTTCATTTGGGTTAATGAATCTTGAAGCTCTTATTTTTAAAATATTTCCATACCTGTCTTTGGTTTCAAAATATGATTTTATTGTTTTTTTATCAAATATATCTATAACTTTTTTTAATTTTAATGGGTTATTATAATCAAAAATGCTTTTATAGAGCAATTTCTCCTCAATATCTCCGTATTTTCTCTCAATTTTATTGTTAATAAAAAGAATCTTGAAATTCTTATCAATAAGGATAATGCCAACAGGTATGTCAGATATGAGATCAAATAATAATTGCTCGCTGAAAGTCATATTTTCAGGAAGCGCTTTAAATATTGTTTTTAATGGAGCTTTGTTAATAAACCATACTTTTGCTTTGCCAACAGACCTATATTCTAAGTATCCCATCCTCTCCATTATGTGCAGGTATTTTGAAAGTGCATGCCTTTCTAATGGGACTTTTTTTTCGATTTCCTTAATTGTAGCAACACTCTCCCCTATCTCTGTTATTGCTTTTGTTATTTGTGTCCTTATCTCTTTAGTCAGTTGCATATTAAGGTAAACAAGTCAGATTGATATATAAATGTATTTATTAATGGATTCCATTAATGGAACCAATTAAAGGCAACATTTATAAAGAATGCTTCATTAATTAATCATAGATCAAAAATGAATTTAGGCTTTTGACTACATGTTCTGAAAAGGATTTGTTTAACCAATTTTAAATTCAAAATCTATCATATTAATAAATATCATTTAGGGGTGATGCAATGAGATTTTATAATGAACTTAAAAAAAGAATCTGGTTTGAAAAAATAAAAAACCTAACATTTAGGCAGATTAAAAAACTGTCATTAAACTCAAACTAATCATACGGAGGTGAATAAATATGAGAAAATTGGCAATATTATTGATGTTAGCTATTATGCTATTAGCTACAGTGAAAGCATATAATATGCAGAACTATCCTGAAGGATTTACACTTGCAGGAACAACAAAGACAGTGGTCGTAGGAGAAAATGCAGCAATTTCAGATATCAGGGCTGCTAACCAGATAATTGCAGGATTGCAGGCAAAAGGTGACCAAGAACTTATAGTGGAACCTGATTATGTACTGCCGGATCTGGACAAAGATTCACTGGAAATAGTAAATCCATTTGCAGTTGGAGCTGCAACATGGGATAAAAATATCAGAACCTATGGAAGAAACATGATCATAGTTGGTGGACCATGTGCAAATAGAATCGCAGATGATTTGTTAGACAACCCTTCAGACTGCACAGAAGGATTTAAAGAGGGAGAAGGCAAGATCATTGTCTTTGAAATGGGAACAAACGACATTATCCTTGTAGCCGGATTAACAGCTGAAGACACGCTAGCAGCAGCCAGGATACTAAGAAGGTATTATAACTATGACCTAAAAGGAGAAGAAATTACAGTATCGACAGACGAAGTTGTGAAAGGATAATTTTAATCATACATACGGAGGTGAATGAATATGAAAGGAAATTGGTCAATATGGGATGAAATGAGAAGAATGCAGAACGAGATGGACAGGATGTTTTCCAGTTTTTGGAATATTGAACCAGGGGAAGACAGGCCTTTATTGAGTGGCCCAAGCACAGGATCAAGTGCACTGCAAAAAAAGGGTTACAGGACACCATTGACAGATATCTGGGAGACAGATAATAAGGTTATTGCAACACTTGAACTTCCAGGCATGAAAAAAGATGACATAGACATAAATGTCACAGATGACCAACTTGAAGTGAACGTCGAGAAAAAAGAGGAAAAAGAAGAGAATGATAAGGAGAAGGGCATTTATAGAAAAGAAAGAAGATATGCAGGCTTTTACAGGTGTTTTGCACTGCCCTCTAATGTAAAAGCTGAGCAGGCAGAGGCAAGCTATAATAATGGTGTTTTGGAAGTAAAAATCCCAAAAAGCGAAGAGCCGAAAGCCAAAGCAAAGAAAATTGAGGTTAAATAAACCTCATTTTTTTATTTTTTATAAGATGAACTTAGCTCATCCAGACATAATTAAAATTGTATTTTTAATAGCATTATTAATTATTCTGCTAAAATTTAATACAATTTCAAGAACAATAAAGAAAAGTATTCAAATTTTAATTTAAGGAGGTTGATTTAAATGGTCACATATCTTGGATATGCAATTCTGGAATCACTAAATAAAACATTAAATAGCATAATAGCAGCATTGCCAGGAATGTTGTATGCATTGGTTATAATACTAGTGGGATGGATTCTATCATTAATTATAACTTTTATATGCAGGAAATTCCTGAGCAAAGTTGTTAAGCTTGACAAATGGCTGAAAAAGCATGAATTAGATGATGCAATGGGAGATATCAGTCTGACAGGATTATTATCTGTATTACTGTACTGGTGGATTATGCTGATTTTTTTAGGCCAGGCTGCAATACAGCTTCAGCTGGGAATGATTAGCGAGATATTATTAAAATTTATACTATGGACACCAAACCTGTTCTATGCAATATTACTAGTTGTGGGTGGATTTTATTTTGCTGATTTTATAACAGACAAAATAAAAAAGTCAAAAAACCTCTGGGCTGACAGGATCGGGTTAATCCTAGAGCCGACAATCGTGTTTTTTGTTGCAGTAATTGCGCTTGCCCAGATTGGAATCAATGTTGCATTGATTGTGGATCTAATCAGGATATTGTTTGGAGCTTTATCATTGGGAATTGCGCTGGCAATCGGCCTTGCGTTCGGCCTTGGAATGAAAGATGAAACTCCAAAAATTTGGAAATCATTGAAAAAAGAATGGAACAAGCAAAGAGACTAAAGAGGTGAAAAAATAATATATAATGCAGATACAGGAAATGCATTGACTCAGGAAGAGATTAATAACCTCAGTATCGAGGCACTGCATTTGTCAAAAGAACTAGTTGAAGCAACAACATAATTGAATGAGGTGGAAATAAAATGGTTGAAATTAGAAAAAAAAGCATGCCAATGAATAAAACAGTTAATATGAACAAAGTCCTTGGTAAAAAAGTCTTGTCAAAAGACGGCCAGGATATTGGAAAGGTTGGAGCAGTTCATGTTGACCCGAAAACAATGACTCTCCAAGGAATAACCATAGACAAAGGGATCTTTGAAACAAATGATTATATTGGCAGGAACTACATTGAAAACCTGAGCAATTCAGGTGCTGTGCTGAATATAACCCCAATCAAGGAATTTCTTGGATTGGAAGTATTTGATTCAAAGGCCAAGAAGATCGGCAAAGTAAAGGAAATCAGGAGAACAGGAGACACAAACCAGCTTTTGTCAATAGTGGTTGACAGGGGACTTACTTCTGAAGATTTAATAGTGACAGAGAACGAGATTAAAGAAATTGGAGATAATGTAATGCTGGCAACTCCTGTAAAAGAAGATGTTGAAAAAAGCAACAAGTGAAAATGTCGATTAAAGACATTTTATCTAATCTTCTTTTCAATTACCATGATGCTGATGAAGAGATATCAAGAGAATTTGAGGATGTTGGAATTAAAATATATAAATAAAAATTAGGTGAATAGATTGAGTAAATATAAGATCAAAAGAAAACAAGAAAAAAACATATATACAAAAAATGGAAGAAAAAGACTGCTTAAAAACGGGGAAATCAGCCCAAGGGAAGCAGCTTTCATGAAAGGGTATGAACAGGCAGGAAAAAACACAAATGAAAGCTAAATTAAATTTTAAAAAAGATTTCAGAACAATAAGTGAAAATGAGACAATCTCAAAAGCAGTATCATTATTTAAAAAAGAAAAAAGAAGCCTTGTTGTAAAAGATAAAAATGGAACTTATTCAGGCATATTAACAGAGAAAGACGTACTTAGGAGTGCAACTTCAGTTGAATCTACAAAAGTAGATTCTTTGAAAATAAATGCTCCAAAAATCTCTGAAGAAACTAGTTTAAGTAAATGTGCAAGATTAATGATTGAAAATGACATCCTGGTGCTGCCTGTTTTTAGAAACCAGGAGATAATTGGTGTTATTGAAGATATACATATCCTAAAAAACCTTCCAAAAGACATTGTAAACAGCAACACTAGGAGATATATGTCTGATAATCTTATTGTCACAACACCTTATGAAAAAATATCAGTGGTTATGGCAGAACTCAGAGAAAACCAGATTTCAAGAATGCCTGTAACTGAGAATAGCAAGATTATTGGAATAATCACAATACATGACTTTGTAACAAAATCATTTTTGCCTAAAAAAAGGCAGAATTTAGGCTATCTAATGGATGAAAGAAAACCTGTTATGGATCTGCCTGTTAAGAACTTTATGACTTCGCCTGTTATTACTGATTATGAGAATGCAAAAATTAAATCAATTGTTGATAAATTAATTGAACATGAAATTAACAGTATTATGATTATTGACAAACGGAACAGACTAAAAGGCATTATAACAAGAAAAGACCTTTTGGAGCCTTTTGCACAGACTGATCATGAAGTTGAAGTTCCCCAAATATATGTCAGCTCAAAGATTGGGAATTTAGATAGGAAAAGCATTGCAGACTCAATAGCAAAATATAGTGAAAAAAGCAAGCACCTGCTCAAGAGAAGTGTTTTTAATGTATATATAACAGAACATAAGGAAAGCTTCAGGGAGCAAAAGCATGACAGACTATATGTTAGACTAAGAGTCCATAGCCCTGCTGGAAGGTTTGTTGCAGCAGCTCATGGATGGGGTGTTGACAATATGATGAAAAATGCACTTGAAAAGATTGACAGGCAGATTGAGAAAAAGCTTAATTTATCAAATATAACTGAGACTAAAAAAATATAAGAATCAAGGAGGTGGATAAAATGACAAGAGAAAAAGAATCTATCTGTGAGAGGTGTTATATGACTTTCAGGTCCAAAAACAGGATGAGACAGCATAAGAGAATTGTCCATAAAGTATAAAGATGAAAAAAATAAAGCATAAGAGCCTTCCTATAGATAAAACAATTAATGTAAAGTATAGTTTCGGCAAAAATGTGTATGCAAATGACGGTTCCAGATTAGGAATAATCAAAGGTATACACATAGACCCAAATGAATTGACAATTGAAGGTATTACTGTTGAAAAAAGCGTAATTAACAGAAAATATATTGGAAAAGAATATATCCGGCGTATCACAAATAAAGGTGCCTTACTGAACATTATGCCATTTACAGAATATATTGGTATTGATGTGGTAGATAAATCAGGCAGAAAAGTTGGGAAAGTCAAACAGATTAACAGGTCAAAAAAAACCAATACAATTATATCCATTTTAGTTGGCAGAGGATATGGAAAAAAAGACATTGAAATCAAAAAGGATTATATTGGGAATATATCCAAAAAAATAAAGCTTAATGTTATTGTAAAAGAGGAAAAATGAAAAGAAAAAAAAGAGTTAATAAAAAAAATATATTTAAGAAAGATTTTGTTATGGTTTTTATCATTCTTGATTATCTTGAAAAAAACTATGAAAACTTTTCATTTCCACAAATCAAGTATGTAAAAAAATTTAAAAGCCTAATCAAAAAATGGAATAAAAAATATAAAAATCCAAAATTTAAATTTATAGATACTGGTATTTATTATTCCCTTTTTATTTATATACTTAAAAAATCTTTCAATTCAATAATCCCTTTAATAAAAGAATTAAAGGATTTTTCAAAAATAAAAATTAATTCAAAAAAAAGAGAACTAAAAGCTTTTTTTAATGAAAAATCAAATAAGAAAGTATTAATTATAAGACAAATGAAAAACAAATTAAGAC
>JAFGRO010000001.1 GCA_016935095.1 Candidatus Woesearchaeota archaeon | reverse complement strand
ATACTCCGTAGAGTCAGGACCCTTATCTCAGTGTCCTCCTCGAGGCTACCTCTCTCAAGGCCCCTACCGATCTTTGGCTTGGTGGGCATATAAAATTCCAAGGAAGTTTAAATATTTCCTTTGGAAATACATTACCCCACCAACAACCTAATCGGACATCGGCTCATCCTTAGACGTTGCCTTTCAGAGAAAATACATTCCAGTGATTATCTCTTATTCAGTATTAGCCTCAGTTTCCCAAGGTTATGCTGAATCTAAGGGCAGATTACCGATGTATTACGGAACTGTTTGCCGGTGCTCCGAAGAGCCCCTAAACTAGCTTAGTTAAGTCGAATTCTGATAGCAGCGATCTCCCGCAGGATCAACGGGTATTCGTGTACGTTCGCCTTCACTTAAGAAGCACTTTTTACCAAAAATATGATTCGTACAAGATGTTTAAGTCTTGTATTCATTTACCTAATTTAGAAAATTTAATCTAAAGGAGATGATACATCTAAAATTGGCAATATACCGAAAAATGAGGATGTATTTAAATATTATTGTTTTGTGAGCTGTTAAGTTAACGTCAGGTAATGGAAATGAAAAATAAGAAAAATATAAATAACCAAAAAATAAATAAGGAATCAATGGAAAAGAAAGAGAAGAGGATATTTAAAGGATTACAATATTTAATGAGGAATAGTAGAAATAAAATAATGAAGTATAAAACTAAGAATGGAAAATTTCCTCATAATGACAAATTACTTAAAGCATTTAAAAAATTAGGTTATGCTGATTATTCTATGAGTTCAGCTTATAGTATTGATAAATCAGGATATAAAATTCTTGAATTTTATGATATGTGTATTACTACAAAAGGCTATAATAAATTTTGTGAATTAAGAGAAAAATATAGATATAGTTGGGCATTTAAATTATCAATAATAGCAATAATATTATCTATTTTGGCATTGTTAGTTGATGGAATACCTATAATAATTAAATTAATCCACATGATGATAGCCTAATCAGTCCTAACCATCTATTAATCCCTGTTTCTAAGTTTAATCCTGCTAGTTCACAAGGTAGTTGTCCTGTTGTAGTGTGGCTTTCTATGAAGTTATGCTGTAAGACAATTCCAGCTAAGAGGATTGGTGCTGACCATAATGCTTTTAATCCTCGAAAATCGTCAACCCTATCTTTGATTTTAGAGAAAACTGTTTCAATCCTGACATTATGTTTTCTTGTCTTGCCGACATTATTAACAATATGCTGTATTTTGAGGTTAGAAAACTTTTTTCTTCTTGGATTAAAGACTTTCATAAATGCCTTTGGATAAAATGCTCCTGCGTCAGTCTGGATATATTTTGGCAATACTCTGCTTTTTATCCTTTTCATAAATTCAGTAGCGTCTTTAATGCTCTGTGTCTTTGGGCTGTAATAAGTTGCATTGATAAATCTTGTATCCCAATCAACAGCACACCAGAAAATATCTCCACCTTTCTTTTTGGTATTAGTTCCTCTTGGAATGTCTGTTTCATCTGCATAAATCCTTCCATTTAATTGAGGATTTAATCTATCTACAAACTTATGCACTTTAAGGACATATTTTCTTACCCAATCTAATACAGATACATGGCTTATTCTATGGTTAAAATGCCTTAATAACTGGTTTCTCATCTTCCTGCTTGAAAGATTGCTTAAATACATATCTACTGACATTGTAATTAGTTTATTAGAATTTCGCATACGATAAAAACCAAAATCGGCAGTAAAATATCTGTTACAATTATTACAAAAATATTTCTGAATTTTACCTCTGTTTTTGGTTTTTCTAAATCCTTGTTTTGAATAATTGGTGGATTTACAGTGTACACATTTAACCGATTGATTTTTATTGTTGTTTTCATTCTTATTGTTTACGGGGTTGAAATGCTCAACCATTTTGACCCTCCGTCCTTGCGGTGTTGACGCACCGCTTGGACACTTCTTATTTTAATATAATCAGTACTGATTATGTAATAATCTTTTATTTATAAACTTTTCCTTTTTCAGTACTGAAATTTTAAAATAAGTACTGAAATATAATAAAATTTAAATATAACAGTTACTTTTCTATTAATATGACTAAAAAATCTACATTTGAAAAAATAAAAAATGTTGTTAAAACCGATATTAAACCATCTATAGAAAAAAGTCCTGTTATTATTAATAAGAGTAGGTCTTCAATTCAGTATAGAATATTATTGCCTAAAAAATTTGGGGACTTGCTTAAAATAGGAAAAGACACGCATTATTCTGAGTTCAAGTTGATAAATAAAGGAACACCCAATAATCCTGAGTATGTTTTGATTGCGGAGATAAAGAAAAATGACTAGGGAATTTAGTCCTTATGAAGTTAAAATTATTCAAGCCTTATATAAATATAATCGACCTATGAGTATTCCCGAACTGTCTGATAAATGTGAAATCAGTTATCAAACAGTTGTTAAGTATCTTGATAATCTTAAAAAGGAAGGAATAGTAAAGAAAGGTGATTTTGATAAAACTCTCTGGCAACTTAACTATTAATTTTTTTTATCTTCAAAACTGACGCTAACTTAACAGCTCATTGTTTTGTGAGCTGTTAACTTGTCGTTTGGTTTTTTGGATATAGAACAGCTCTTTCTTAAAAAAACATGAGGGAAATAAATATGCAAGAAAAAGAAAGAACTGAAATTAACTTAGTTTTAATTATATTATATTTATTACCAATAGTCTTCTTTTTATCATTAATCTGTTTAGTATTTGGATTTATCTCTTTGAAAAAAAGTATTATCTATTTGAGTCTTTATAATTGCCTTTTATCAATATTAAATTCATTAAAAATCATAAAAATTTATATATACAAAAATAAAAACAATCCTATGGTTAAAAAAACCAAAATTGAATCAGATATATTAGATATAAAAAACAAAGTTACAGATATTCATTTAAATTTACCTGATGAGGATGAAAAAAAAAGAAAGGTAAATACTTTTTTTACAGGCATTCTTTTAGGTATTGGCTTATCTCTTATGGTTGAAGCAGGTATAGATTTTATTTTAAATTACATTGCATCAAATAGTTACAAAAATGTAATAATATCTAATAATATTACTATGAGTGCATTGCCTTTAGGGGACAGATTGAACTATGAAATACAAACAGCAACACTCTCTTCACAGACATTAACTTTATACTTTATGTTAATTATTGGTATATTAATAACTGCTTTTTCCATTATTTTACATTTTCATTTTAACAAACAATTACTAAGAAATAGATATGAATATCAATATAAAACAAAAAAAAATATTGATTTAATAGGCTTAATTAGAGAAGATTTTGCAAAAAAGAAAATATTTCCTAAAAAGAAATTAAAAATTAAGGATACATTTGATTATGAAAGCTATTCATGTAAAATAAAAATCTATTCACCATTTCTGGCATGGCTAATTGGAGAAGATTATGTTAATTGGTTTGTTATAACAGAAGATAAGATTACTATCAATTCAAGAACTTCAAAACACAATATAGAAGTAAATCAATGCTTAAAAAAATATTTGAATAATCTATCAAAAAACAAAATTTTTAGTGAATTTAAGCTTGTAAAGAAGCTATAATCATCCCCAAAGGAAAAAAATAAATATGTCATAGCTATTTTAAAGTAGTTATGGTTAATGTAAAAGATGTAGTTATAGGTCTAGTAAGTTTGGCTTTAGTATTTTATGGGGGTCAAACTGAAAGTTTATTTGTTTTAATGACAGGTATTTTCCTTATTGTATTAACACTAATATTAACAATTATTGGCTTAGAAAAAAATATTGAAGACAATAAAGAGCAAATAAGAATATTAAACGCTCAACTTAATACAAAATCTGAATTAGATAAAATATGGAGAGAGTTAAATGAATTTAAAAAAAATAAAAGGAAAAAAAGGAACAACTAGTATTTTGCTAATTATAGTTATTATAATTCTAATTTATTTAGTTGGGAAATCTTTAAAATGGTGGTAATTTAAGCACTAGCTAGTCTAATCAATCCTAACCACCTATTAACCCCTCTTTCTAAATTCAATCCTGCCAGTTCACAAGGTCTTTTCCCAGTATTTTATTAAAACTTTTTAACTATTTTCAGGCTTAGGGAGAGTGTATAATTGATCTTGAATTTTAAACAGGATGTTCCCTAAGCGCGCCCTTTCTGATTAAATAAGCAAAGGGAGCCATTGAGGGACTTAATGTTAAACAGCAGGGGCAAGAAGCACTTTCCCTTAATTATGAAAAAATAAAAATAAAAGAAAAAAAATAAGTTATCTCAATTATGAAAATAAATTCCAAAAATAGTATTACAAAGTATGATAAAAATAAACTTTATAAACTAATTGTTAATTTATCTTCAGTATATAGGAGGTTTTTATAGGAGGTTTTTAAAATGGATAAGAATCTGGCTCTTGAATTTGTAAGGATAACTGAAGCTGCTGCTATTGCAAGTGCAAGGTGGGTGGGGAAAGGAGACAAGCATAAGGCAGATGATGCAGCGACAAGGATGATGAGAAAAACATTCAATGATATTAATATTGAAGGCAAGATTGTGATTGGTGAAGGGGAAAGGGATGAAGCCCCGATGCTGTTTATAGGCGAGAAAGTAGGGAAAGGCAACGGCATAAAGATTGATATTGCTGTTGATCCATTAGAATGTACAAACAGCGTTGCTTACGGAAGATCAAATGCAATGGCTGTCCTTGCTGCTGCTCCTGCAGGGACATTGCTTCACGCCCCTGACATTTACATGAATAAGATTGCTGTAGGCCCTAAGGCAAAAGGGGTTATTGACTTGGATGCTTCTGTTGCAACAAACCTGAAAAAGATTGCAAAAGCCCTTGAAAAAGAAGTAAAAGACCTGACTGTCATGGTGCTTGAGAGGGACAGGCATGATGATTTGATAAAAGAGATAAGGGAAGCTGATGCCAGGATCATATTAATACCGGACGGCGATATTTCCGCGGCAATAGCTCCTTCAATACCTTATTCAGGAGTTGATGTGCTGATGGGTATAGGCGCTGCTCCAGAAGGGGTCATTGCGGCAGCTGCATTGTCCTGTCTTGGAGGAGATTTCCAGGGAAGGCTTGTTTACAGGAATGAGCAGGATAAAGAAAGGACAAAAAGCATGGGCATCAAAGACCTTGAAAAAAAGATGTCAATTCCTGACTTAGTAAGAACTAACCTTGCAATGTTTGCTGCCACAGGCGTTACAGACGGACCCTTTTTTAAGGGCGTGCAGTTTACAAGCGAAGGTGCAATAACGCATTCTTTGGTTATGAGAGCTAACACAAAAACAATAAGATATATTACAACGCACCACATATTTGAAAGTGAACCTAAATACTAAATTAATGAGGTGAATAATATGTATGAACCAATACCGGGAAACAAAATATTTGAAGCATTGCATGATCACCCTACAATTGTCATGGCATGTAATACAAGAATTACAAAAGGCACAATAAGAGGGATTTTAAACGCTGCAAAAAAAACAGATTCACCAGTGTTAATTGAGCTTGCTAAATCAGAATGCGATATTAACAGGGGCTATACAGGCCATACTCCTGAAAGCCTTGCAAAAGATGCATTCCAGGCAGCAAAAGAAGCTGAATATGACATCTGGGCGCTGCATGCAGACCATATAGGCATAAAAACAGGCACACCAGAAGAATTAGATGAAATAAAAAAGCTTGTAAAAGCGCAGATTGATGCAGGATTCACAAGCTTTGCGATAGATGCTTCTCATTTATTTGATATCAACGGGAAAACAGAAAAAGAGCAGTTAAAAGACAATATAAGATGCACAACAGAGATTGCGAAATTTATTGAAAAAAACATGCAGGGCAAAGAATTCGGCTTAGAGGTGGAAGTAGGCGAAGTCGGCAAAAAAGATTCCTCTGGATTAGTAATTACATCTCCTGAAGAAGCTGTTGCATTTATTTCAACACTTAAGGAGAACGGAGTCAATCCCCAAGTTATTGCAATTGCAAACGGCTCTTCTCACGGTAATATATATGATGCCAACGGCAATCCGATTGAGCAGGTTACAATTGATATACCTAAGACAAAGGCAGTTGTTGCAGCTTTAAAAAAAAACGGATTTAATGTAAGGGTAGCCCAGCACGGCATTACAGGGACGCCTCTTGGACTGATAACAACAACTTTCCCGCATGGAGACATAATTAAAGGCAATGTCGGCACATATTGGCAGAATATATACTATGATATGCTGAGAGTATATAATCCCGGGCTCTATCAAAAAATATGGGATTGGGTGATGCAGAATTTCAAAAAGCCGGAAAAAAAAGATATTGAAACATTTGGAAAATATTCAAAAAAAGCATTAATCCAGTTTTTTGATGAGATTTATGCAATGGACACTGAGTTTGAGCATGATCTTGAATCAATGGTTTATGCACATGCCTTGATGTTTTTCAGGGCATTTAAATCAGAGGGCTATGCTGGCAGGGTAAGGGAATTGATTTAATAGAACTCAACTTCACCGTCTAAATAAATCCCCTTATGCAGCTCAACAGGTCTCCAGTCATCAAGAACAAGCTCTGCGTCAAGCCAGTCTGCAAGCTCTTCAGGATTGCCTATAGTTGCGGATAATGCGAGTATCTGCGCTTTTTTCAGGATTTTTCTTAATATTGTAATCAGGATTTCCAAAGTAGGCCCCCTGTGAGGGTCATTTATTAAATGGACTTCATCAATAATAATAGTTGCAACATGTCTTAACCATGGAGTCTGGTGCCTGATTAAAGAATCAAGTTTTTCACTTGTGCAGATAATCAGGTCATACTTTTCTAAGTAGCTATCAGATGAATCAGTATCTCCTATAGATAACGCTACCTTAATATTCCTGTATTTTTTTGAGAATTCCTCGTATTTTTCAGATGCAAGAGCCTTTAACGGCACAATATAAACTGCTTTACCTATATTATTGTAAATGCCCTGTAATGCAGCTATCTCTGCTATTAGTGTCTTTCCTGAAGCAGTCGGCGTGCATACCAGAAGATTCTTTCTTTCAAATAAGCCTGAATTAACAGCTTTTTCCTGAGCAGGCCTCAATTCCTGAATGTTTTCACTTAAAATCGAGTAGAGTCCGGGATGCAGTGCCTTTTCTATTGAAGATAATTTCATAAAGAATCAAAATCAAAGTTCTTTTTTAAACTTTCTCAAACAGAATGGAATAATATGTTCCCCAAGCGCCCCTTGCAATTTCAGAAGTGCAGGGAGCCATTGAGGGACATCTTCAATCACATCTAGGGCGACGTGTGCTCTCCCTCAATAACTAATTATTAAAAAAAATAAATTATTAGATAATTAAAAAAAATTCAAATATCAAATAGAAATATTTTTAATCTTATTAAATTTGGAAATATAATAGGTGAGTCTGATGTCAACAATAAAAAGTGTTCATGCAAGGGAAATATTAAGCTCAGGTTCAGCTCCGTCATTAGAAGTAAAAGTTGTCTTAGAAAGCGGAGCAGAGGGAAGAGCATCTGTGCCTTATGGTGCATCTGCAGGAATACATGAAGCTTTTGTTTTACTGGATAATGACCGTAAGAGATTTCTTGGAAAGGGAATGTTGACTGCTGTAAAGAACATTAATAATATTATTGGTAAAAAACTTATAGGAATGAATGCTTTTAACCAAAGATCAATTGATGAAACAATGATTAAATTAGATGGCACTGCAAATAAAAAAAAATTAGGGGCAAATGCTATTCTTGGCGTGAGTTTAGCTGTTGCACGAGCAGCAGCAAATGAAAACAAACAATCTTTATATGAATATATAAGACAGACTTTTGAATTACCAATAAATACTTACAGGCTTCCTAATCCAATGATGGTAGTAATTGAAGGAGGCAAGCATGCGGATAAATCAACTGATTTCCAGGAGTATATGATTTCTCCAATAGGAAATAAATCATTAAAAGAAAATGTCAGAGCCGGAATTGAAGTTTATCTTCATTTAAAAAAACTATTAAAAGAAAAGGGCTATAGCGTGAATGTTGGAAGTGAGGGTGCTTTTGCTCCTAATGGTCTTGAAAGTAATGAATCCCCTCTTAATTTATTGGCTGAGGCAATTAAAAAAGCAGGCTATACTCCCGGAAAGGATGTTGCAATATCGCTTGACCCTGCAGCCTCTGAGGTATTTCAGGGTAATAAATATCAGCTAAAAAAAGAGGATAAAGAGCTTTCTTCAGAAGAATTAATAGATTATTTTATGAAATGGTTAAATAAATATCCAATTATAACATTAGAAGATGCTTTGCATGAAGATGACTGGGAAAATTGGCCAAAGCTTATGGAAAAGGCTGGAAATAAAATAGCAATCATCGGTGATGATTTGACTGTAACAAATCCAGAAAGACTGCAGAAAGCAATAGACATGAAGGCAATTAATTCAATCTTAATTAAATTAAATCAAATAGGTACATTATCAGAAACAGTTGATTGCTGCATGCTTGCCAGAAAAAATGGATTTATGACCGTTGTTTCTCATAGAGGAGGAGGAGAAACAAATGATACATCAATGATTGATTTAGCAGTTGCTGTTAATTCAGGTTTTGTAAAGGTCGGCCCTTCCCGCGGAGAGCGTGTATGTAAATACAACCGCTTAATGGAAATTGAGGAAGAGTTAGGAGATAAAGCAAGAGTTGCCGGAAAGGAGTTTAGAAAGATTGAATAATTTTAATACTCGTCCAGCTTTTTCTGGGCGTACTTGATTATTGTGGTAGAGCCTTCTTTGCCGCCCAGTTTTTTATCAAGGGAGATAAATTTATTCCTGCCGAGATGCTCTATCTTTCTCTGGAATGTCTTGTAAGTGAATTCCCCTCCATGTTGCTTATATACCTCAAATAATTCTCCGATTTTCTTTCCTGAGTTCTCTTTTACAATCTTCAGGATGAATCTCTCATCTTCTTTCAGGTCTGTGCTTTTCTTGATATTGAATTCATTTAATTTGTTAATTGCGGTTTCAACATGTTCTTTGTTTATCTTTCTTGATGCTTTATTTTCTGCTGCATTCCCTGCTTCCCTTAAGATATACAGCCCGGATCTCATATCTCCAAGTTCATAGGTTTTTTTTGCAACCAAATCAAAAGCATCATCCTCCCAGACTCCCTGCACAAATGCGTATCTCAGCCTGTTTTTAAGAATCCCTTTTGATTCCGGCTCATTATATTTATTGAATTCAAGGAATTCCAGCGTCAGCCTGGATTTAATCCTTTCGTCAAGCTCAAGGATCCATGACTTGTAATTGGTTATCAGGATAATTGTTTTCCTGTAAATCCTCTCTAATAAAGTATATAAAAAATCAAGTTCTTCTGCTTTGTCAATCTCATCAAAACAAAATACAGCTGATTTTTTGTTTGCAATATTAATAACAATATCAAGAAGGTCATCTGTTTTTTTATTGAACGTAAATTTATATCCGAGCTTTTCACATAAATCCAGTGCAATTTTAAAAGAGGTATTTTTTTGCCAGCAGTTAATGTAAATGGGGATAACATCATCTGTTTTTTCTTCTAATTCACGAAAAATATGCTTGACAGCAACTGTTTTCCCGATTCCAGGATAACCATGGACAAAAATGTTTTTTCCGTTTCTTCCTGCAAACAGCGGCTTAATGCAGAACGCTATATGCTTTTGCTCTTTTTCCCTGTATGGAATCAGCTTGGGAATAAAGCTATAGTCAAGGGCAACCTCATCTAAGAACAAAGATTCATCTGACTTGAGCATATCATCAAAAACAGACATATTAATTGGAAAAAGGAATTTAATTTAAAAAGTTTATGTGAGAATGTCCAGTGGTTGTGCATTTCTCAGTATCCAGTGACAGTGGCGTGAGTTATTTAATGTAATTGTCAATCTCTTCAGCAGCTTTCTTGCCGTCGCCCATTGCATTGATTACAGTAGCGCTTCCTGATACAATATCACCGCCCGCATACACTCCATCAAGATTCGTTTTTCCGGAATCATTCACAATGATTTGTCCTTTCTCCCCGAAATTCAGTTCTTTTGTTTTTCTCTGCAGTACAGGATTAGGTATTGTGCCTATTGCAACAATCAGCTCATCGCAGTCCAGTTCAGATTCAGAGTTTTTTATTGGAACAGGTCTTTTTCTTCCGGAAGAATCTTCTTCGCCGAGTTTCATCTTAATGTATTTGATTTTTTCAATCTTTTTCTCTCCTAGAATCTCAATGGGTGAAGATAAAAACATAAATTCAATCCCTTCTTCTTTTGCATGCTTAACTTCTTCAATTCTTGCAGGCATTTCTTTTTCAGTCCTTCGATACATTACTGTTACATTTCCGCCTAATCTCAATGCAGACCTTGCCGCGTCCATGGCAACATTTCCCCCTCCGATAACAATTACTTTTTTGCCTTTTTTTACCGGTGTGTCATACTCTGCATTATATGCTTTCATCAGATTCACTCTTGTCAAAAATTCATTGGCGGAATACACACCGATTAAATCCTCTCCGGGAATATTTAAGAAGCTAGGAACGCCTGCCCCTGTCCCTATAAAAACCGCATCAAATCCTTTTCTTAATTCTTCTAGCGTATAAAGGCTTCCTATAAGTGAATTTAATCTTATTTCAACACCTAATTTTTTTATAAAATCTATTTCTTTTTGCACAATCTTTTTCGGCAGTCTGAATTCAGGAATTCCGTAAGTTAATACTCCGCCTGCTTTGTGCAGTGCTTCAAAAACTGTAACAGAATACCCTTTTTTTGCAAGTTCCGCTGCACATGTTAACCCTGCAGGACCGCTGCCTACTATAGCTATTTTTTTATTGTTTTTTTTAATAGTTGAGATGGGTTTTTCTTTTTCATTATCTGCAGCAAATCTCTCTAAATGGCCGATTGCAACCGGCTCTGATTTTATGCCGAGAACACATTTTTTTTCGCATTGGTTCTCCTGCGGGCAGACTCTGCCGCAGATTCCCGGCAATAGATTTTTTTCCTTGATTTTTTCAATAGCTTTATTGATTTTTTTTTCTTTGATTAATGCAATGAATTCTTTTATCGGCACATTTACAGGGCATCCTTTCTCGCATTGAGGAACTTTGCATTGTAAACATCTGTTAGCCTCTTTTATTGCCAACTTTTCAGTTAATCCCAGATTAACTTCTTTGAAGTTTTTATTTCTTTTTGAAGCAGCCTGTTCAGGCATACTTACTCTTGTTTTTGTTTCCATTTTATCAACAATTCAAGTGATTTTTTAAATCCCTCTGTAAAAGGAATGCCTTTTTCAATCATTTTCTGGATTTCATCAATAGATTTAAACTCGATTTTATCAAGCTCATCTTTATTTATTTTAAATGGACCATCTGATTTACATACAAACAGTTTCCTGTTTTCTTTTTGTCTTTCTGAATAGGATTTATAGCTTCCTATCCCTGTCAGTTTTTTGGGTATAATTCCAACTTCTTCTTTAATTTCTCTTACTGCAGCATCTTTATATGATTCGCCTGAATCTACATGTGCGCCGACTGAAGCATCATAATATCCAGGGTAAAAATCCTTGTTAAAGGACCTTTTCTGGATAAGGACCTGGTTTTTGGAATTAATTATGAAGATATGCACTCCCCTGTGAATTAAGTGCTTTTTATGGATATTAAATCTTGTATCTCTTCCGATAATTTTATCCTGTTCATTGACTATATCAATAATTTCCGGATTATCTTCATTCATTGCAGATTTATTTTGCATTTATGTTCCTCTTCTTCATATGTTTTTACCCTGTTTAACAGAGAATCCCAGTCAACTTTCTGGCCGATAAATTCAGGGCCGTCAACACATGCAAATTTTACTTCTCCGTCTATTAAAACGCGGCATCCGCCGCACATTCCCATGCCGTCCACCATTATCGGATTCAATGAGACAACTACAGGGATATCTCCTGCTGTTAATGTAATAAATTTCATCATTATTGTAGGGCCTATGGCAACAATCCTGTCAATCTTTCCTTTTTGCATTAATTGCTTTAAGCCGTCTGTGGTGAAGCCTTTTATGCCGAGAGAGCCGTCATCTGTGCACAGGATAATTTCATCACTCACCTTTTTGAATTTATCCTGCCAGAAAAACAGCTCTTTATTTCTTGCGCCGAAAATGCATATCACTTTATTTCCTGCCTGTTTCATTGCCTTTGCAATGGGGTAACATGGAGCTATTCCCAGGCCCCCGCCAATCATTACAACAGTGCCGAATTTTTCAATATGAGATGGTGTTCCCAGAGGACCCATTAAATCAAGGATTTTGTCATTTACTTTTAATTCAGCAAGCTCATTTGTTGTCTTGCCAACAGGCTGGAAAACAAGAGTAATTGAGTCCTTATCCCAGTCAGCTATTGTCAACGGAATTCGTTCTCCTTTTTCCCTGATCCTCAGAATAATGAACTGTCCTGCCCGGGCTTTTTTAGCAATTTCAGGAGCTTCTACTCTGAAGAGGATGTTTGTTGCATTTAGCTGTTTTTTTTCAATAATTTTATTCATAATCATATCTCTTTTTATTAATGATAAAAAACAACAATAATAACGGCACAGACGGATTTTTTATAAAAAATCCTATTTCGTTTTGCAAATTAAACAAAACTCCATCTTGCCATTATTGTTGTTTTTTAAAAATAATTTTAAATATATTATTATATTGTCTAAAAATATGGGTGATTATAAAAATATCGAAAAAATAATTGAAATCTTGAAAAAAATCTACCCTTTTTGTTTCTTCCCGACAAATGCAGAAAAAGACCCTTATTATGTGTTAATTTCCTGTTTACTTTCTTTGAGAACAAAAGACGAGGTTACTTATCCTGCTGCAAAGCGATTGTTTAAATTAGCTAAAACACCTGAAGAGATGATTAAGTTAAGTGATGAACAGATTAAAAAAGCAATCTATCCTGTGGGTTTTTATAATAACAAGACAAGAACAGTTAAGGAGATTTCTCAGTTGTTAATTGAAAAATATAATTCAAAAGTCCCGGATTCAATTGATGAATTGCTGAAGTTGAAAGGGGTAGGAAGGAAGACTGCTAACATAGTGGTAACTCAGGGATTCAATAAATTAGGGATTGCAGTCGATACGCATGTTCACAGAATAAGCAACAGAATGGGCTTAGTTAAGAGCAAAACGCCCCATGAAACTGAATTTGCTTTAAGAGAAATAATCCCTAAAAAATACTGGATTATATTGAATGAATTATTGGTCAAGCACGGCCAAAATGTATGCAAGCCGAGAAAGCCTTTGTGTTTTAAATGCAAAATAGAAAAATACTGTAATTATAAAGAAAAAAACATAAAATAATTTACCTTGGCCCTTTGGCATCTCTTTTTGATGACTCTCTTCTTTTCACTATCTCATGTGTTCCCTTGTTCCTGTTAAACTTGAACCATTTCTGGTATTTCATCTCGTCTTCTCTTTTTTGTTTCTGCAAGTCATCAGGCAAATCAGGCATTGTCAAATCAGTTGTGCCGGGCTTGTCTTTTTTGAATTTAGAGTATTTCAGTTTCTTCATGCTAGGTTTTTTATTTTTTTTCTTTGATTTTTTTCCCATTTTACCTACCTTGAATAATGATAACCTTAAAGAATTTATAAGTGCTTAAAAAAGGTTTTGTTTTTTAAGCACTAAGAATTCCACTATTCTATTGAATAGTGGATTCTGGTGTGTTCAAAAAAGAAATTGACCCGAGCCGAAGGTGAGCTAAATTAGTGGGTAAATTTAAGTTTGTAGTACCCAAACTTAGCCAACAGTATATTTACTTGTGAGAGTCCATTTCTCTTTTTTGACATATTAAGTATTGGTTTTTATCTTAAATGCACTGCCTCTGGTATTCTTTCCTGTCCTCTGCGTTCAGGATTGGTCTCAGCCACTTGGTCCCGTTATCTTTTTTTATTATTATGAAATCACTGTATTTCTCTTTTAGTTCAGGCAGGGGCACATCACTTAATAAATAGGGTTTATTAATATCTTTGTCAAAAATGATTTTCTGGAAATCCTTTTCTTTTTTTAGAATTGTATTTAATGTTTCAATCTCTTTATTAAATTCATCAACTCTTTTTTTCTCCTGTTCAAGGTTTTCGTTAGATATTTTTTTAAAAGGTTTTACAAGGTTGTATTTTTCTTTTTCAACCCAGACAAAACATTCCCAGAGTTCTTCGGGATTAGGAATATTTTTTGAGTCTTTTGTCACAAAGCAGACCTTTTTTTTATAGAACGAAATCGGCAGAGGAGTTTTACCTTTAGCCTTTTTATTCTTCTGAAACCTTAAAATAACATTCACCAAGCTAAAACACCCCTCCTATTTAAAAAAGAATAATGTTTTGGTTTAAAAATGTAATGGGTATTTACTGAGAAAATCCTAGGAAAACAATAACATTAGATAAAAAAAGCAACAATTCCCAGCAAGCACAAGAATAGTTCAAAAACTACCAGCAATCTATTCTGAAAATAAAATATAAAGTGCTTTTTCATTTTCCCTTTGTTTTTTATATAGGGATGATAATTTCCCAATCTTGGTTTTATCGCAAATAAACTGTACTGCTTATTAAGTAAAGGATAAAACCAGTATATGCCCGCTGTTCTTCCTGTTACATAGTCTGTAAAAAGATGAAAAAAAATCTGAATAAATATTAGCAATATAATATAATAGTATGTTAAAGGATAAGTAATTATTGATACTCCAATAAATAAAACTAAATAAAACAGAGGCAGATGAAAAACAAGTCTATGGTGTGTTGAAATTTTCTTTAACCAAAATATGTCAAAATCACAAAAATTAGCTGATATAATTGAAATTAGAATGTTTGGAAAAGAGAAGAAAAAAAATAACGGAAAAATCAAAGACAAAAGTCTAAGAATGAAAATTGAGAATAATGTATGAGATATGCTTAACATGAATATTATAAAATAGGGATATATTTTTATTTTTAGTTAATATTCTCACTTGTATGAGTAAAAAATCAAAACAAAATAATAAAAAACCTCTTGATTTATTTAATCTTAGTAATTTTGAGGAAGCTATTTCATTTACAATTAAAAATGATAAGCTTCTTACAATCTTTGGTGTTTTTGGTGCAATTATTGTAGTATTTTTTACAAATCCAGATCTGAATTTAAATCTTGTTGCATATGGATCATTTATTATTTTTTTATTTTTAACAGTTGCCTTATTTCTTGGGTTTATAAAGGAATTCTATAAATCATTTAATTTCTATATATTTATTATTATAATCGGACTATCTTTAACTATTGGAGGATTATTTGATTTTATATT
>JAFGRO010000019.1 GCA_016935095.1 Candidatus Woesearchaeota archaeon | reverse complement strand
TTAAACTAATTTTATAGGGTTTATAGGGGGTTATTAAAAATGTCATATCATTCAAGAATGAAAAAACAAGTCAGAACTATGCCAAAAATAAAGAATAAAACAGAAAAAAAAGAAGTTGAAAAAAAACCAGAATCACCTGTTCATAAAAAGAATAAATCCATAAAAACAAAAGCGCCAAAACAGCCAACCGGTTGGATTATGCTTTCAGGTTTGTTAGCAATACTTTTTATATTGTCAGTTCTTACCCATGGATTTTCCACCGGGCTGTGTGTATCAGACTGTTCTTCAGCTGTTGTTGATACTGCAATAAATAATCTAAACGAGATTCAGACCAAAATTAGTTCAGAGGAAATAAATTCAGCTATTGGAATTGCAATCACCTCTTTGGAAAGTGCCAGGGAAAAATTAGAAGCAGAAAAAGCAGCAGGAGATTATGGGGGGGAGTATGGGACAGTTAAATTAGAGTTTTATGTGATGAGCCAGTGCCCATACGGGACACAGGTTATGGATGCTATTGCTCCTGTTCTTGGGAAATTAGGAGATTCTGTTGAATTTGAGGCTAATTATATCTCAACGGATCTGGGAGACGGCAATTTTGGGAGTCTGCACGGAGACCCGGAGACAAAAGGCAATATCGTGCAGTTGTGTGCTGCTAAATACAACCCTGATAAATATATGAAAATGATTGTATGCCAGGATAAGAATGCAGGTTCAATTCCAAATAACTGGGAATCCTGTGCAAGTGAAAACGGCCTTGATGTTGAAAAAATCAGGTCCTGTTATGAAGGCGAAGAAGGCAAAGAACTGCTTCGAGAGAGTATTAAAAAAACACAGGCAGCAGGCGCGACAGGATCACCAACAATCTTTGTTGACGGTGAATCATACAGAGGAGCCAGAGATTCAAATTCCTTTTTAAAAGCATTATGCGCAAAACTAAATAATCATCCTGAGTGTGGATCTATTCCTCAGTGTTCTGCTGATACAGACTGCACAGCCCAGACAGATAAAATCGGCAAGTGCGAAAATCCAGGAGAGAAAAATGCAAAATGCGTATACGAAGACCCTGTTAAAGTTGAGGTTACGTTCATTACAGATGACAGGTGCAAAGCATGCAACCCCCGAGGGATTAATGATGCAACTAAAAATTATTTCAGAGGAGCTGAATTCAAAGAGATAAAATTTGACTCTGATGAAGGGAGAGAATTAATGGCTAAATATAATATTAAATTCCTGCCGGCATATATTTTTGATTCTAATGTTGAGAAAACACAGACTTGGAATCTAAACCCAGGAATCCAGGCATCTTTTATAAGTCATGAAGACGGAACCTATAGATTGAATCCGTTGGCTGTAGGCTCTACATGGGACCCTTATGCTGAAGTATGTGACAATGATATTGATGATAATGATAACGGCAAAATAGACTGTGAAGATGATGACTGCAAGGACACAATGCTTTGCAGGGAAGAAATTGAAAAACACCTGCAGGTATTTATAATGAGCGACTGCCCTTACGGAAGAAAAGCAGTTGAAGCTTTGAAAGGTGTTGTAGATAATTTCGGAGATGACATCAACTATGAAGTCCATTATATTGCAGGTGAAGCAGGAGATAG
Source organism: Candidatus Woesearchaeota archaeon (assembly GCA_016935095.1). GTDB lineage: Archaea > Nanobdellota > Nanobdellia > Woesearchaeales > GW2011-AR15 > WJJD01. The sequence goes on along the minus strand of JAFGRO010000019.1, from coordinate 4,244 downwards.
CTTTAACAGCCTGCACGGGCAATATGAAGTTGATGAAGACATAATCCAGTTATGCACAAAACAACACTTACCTGATGAATGGTTTGATTATATCTATTGCAGGAGCACAAAAGGTGTAAGCAGCAAGGACTGGAAAGACTGTGCAGCTGAAACTGGTGTTGACATTACAAAAGTTCAGGCATGCTTTGACAGTGATGAGGGCAAATCCCTGCTTAGGGAGGACATAAAGATTGCAAATACACTTGGGATCGGCGCATCGCCAACATGGCTGGCAAATAACAGGTATGAATTTTCAGGAATAGATTCAGAAACAGTAAAAACAGAGTATTGCAAGTATAATGAAGAAGTAGCCGGTTGCGGTAACACATTGAGTTCAGATACAGGCGGAGTTGCATCAGGTAGCTGTTAATTTTTTTCTTTATTTTTTTAAATTCCAAAACCTTTATATTTAAGATGTTTTTCCTTTTTGACTAAATGGCAAAACAATACAAGGTCAGGAAGAAATGTTTGATCTGTAAAAAGATTTTCTATCCTAGTTATGCAGGCTCTCTTTACTGTAATGAATGCAAGAGCAAAAAATCAAACAATGGAAAGAAAAAGGCAAAAACACCCAGGGCAAAGAAAAAGCCTGCGCCTGTAAAAGTTGCAAAAAGAAATACAGTAAAAAGAACTTCCAAAAAAAAGAAATAAATACAAACTTGTTCTTTTTTAAGTTGAATAATAGGAGGTGATTTTAATGGCATGCTGCTGTTGCGGTTCTAAAAAAAAGAAGAAAACTACAAAGAAAAAAATATAATCTCTTCATCTTGATTATTTGTTTTTTTAAGCAAATTATTACAATACAATACCTGAAAGAATATTCCGAGATATTTATATAGAAGAATAAAATATTATAAACTTAAGATGAAAAAAACAAAGATAATCTGTACAATCGGGCCTGCTTCTGAAAAAAAATCAGTTCTGAAAAAAATGATTTCTGCAGGAATGAACTCTGCCCGTATAAACCTGTCTCATGGGACATTTGAAGAATATACTAAAAGAATTGAGAATATAAGGAAAATTAAAGATATTCCTATTATACTTGACACAAAAGGACCTGAAATCAGGATACATACAAACCAGGAATTAAATGTTAATAAAGGCGAGACATTAATTGTGAGCTTTGATAAAAATGACAATTATTTTTTTGATTATAACTTCTCCAATGAAATAAATCCTGGAGATGAGCTGTTCATTGAAGATGGTCTCTTGAGGAGCAAAATTATAGAAAAAACCAAGGATAAGATCACTATTAGATTTATTAATTCAGGGATTATAAAAAATGCAAAAGGAGTCAATCTTCCTGAAGCAAAACTGGATCTGCCTATACTTCATGAAAAAGACAAAGAGGGAATAAAATTTGCCATTAAAAACAAGATTGATTTTATTGCTTTGTCTTTTACAAGGACAAAAAAAGATATATTAACTGTTAGAGAAAAGCTCAGAAATTCAAATATAGGGATAATTGCAAAAATAGAGAATAAGCAGGGCCTTGATAATTTTGATGAGATTCTTAAGGAGGCAGACGGCATCATGGTTGCCCGGGGAGACCTTGGGGTTGAGCTTCCCTCGGAAAAAATCCCATTGATCCAGAAAGAGCTTATCAGGAAATGCTATATTAAAGGAAAATTTGTAATTACAGCTACGCAGATGCTCCAGTCAATGATTGATTCTGCCACACCAACAAGAGCAGAGACAAGTGATGTTGCCAATGCAATTCTGGATGGCACAGATACAGTTATGCTTTCAGCAGAAACAGCTATTGGCAGTCATCCTGTATTAGCTGTAAAAGAGATGGCCAGGATATCAAGGGAGGTTGAAAACAGTGTAAATGTAAATATGCCTCTGCCCGGTGTCCTGAATACCTGCCAGGCCATCAGCCATTCAGTTTTTAATCTTCAAAAGGCCCTTGAGGTTAATAAAATAGTTGTCTTGACAAAATCAGGGTATACGGCACAGCTGATTTCAGGTTTCAGATTAGATAAGGAAATCATTGCAATTACCCCAAGCAAAAGAGTTATGAAAAAGCTTGACCTTTATTTTGGTATTACCCCTGTGGTCTATTCAAGGTTGCCTGAGAAAGACCGCGTGCTGCATGGGGCGATGTTTGCATTTAAAAACGGATTGCTTAATAGAAATGACATTGTTTTATTTACAGCCGGCTTGTATATAACAGGCAAGCCAAGCACAAACTTGATTGAGATACACAGGATATCTGATCTACTGGAATATGAGTGCATTGTCAATAATTATTGTGTTGACAAAAAGAATTAAGCTAATTTCAATTTTCCTGTGATAGTGTCAATTTCAGTTTCTTCATCAGGCCCGATTGCACCGCATGTAACTGTGCCCGGCTCGACTGTAGTCCTCCCGGCATCTGTAATCACAGAAGTCACTAAGTCAGAATCTTTAGCCAGCTGAATGAATTTATACAGTTCGTCTTTGTCTTTTACTTTAAGGACAACTTTGGCCATTCCTGAAGAGCGCCATTTTTTAATCATTTCTTTATCTGATTTAAGGACTGCCTCAACACTTGCATGAGCTGATTGTGCAGCCATTTTCCCTTTTGGGAGTTTTAAATCTTCCCTTACTAAAATAACCTGTTTATATTCCATGTTTTTTTAACAAACTTTAAAATATTAAATATTTTTCTAAAAATGAGTGCCCCTGTAGTATAGCTTGGATTTTTAAAAAAACCAAATAGAACGCGAGATTGCGGATCTTGAGGCCGGGGTTCAAATGAGCGCTTTAACAAAGCCCTCGGAGCAAATCATTAAGGACTACATCACCTAAAAACAAGGTGAGTAGTTCGAATAAACCGATTGCTTTATGTTAAGCTTAATGAAACCGTATGGTTTTCAGCTCTTGAAAGTCCCCGCAGGGGCATATTTATACTTGATTTTGAACTATGTCCATTAAATCATAGGCTGGTGAATAAATATTTTTATCAGGAACAAATCTTCTTGCATAGATTGCTGGTGAATCTGATGTTTTGTCTTGGAACTGTTCTCTTTGAAAATTTCTTTTCGCGTAAGCTATAATCATTCTTTTTAGCAAATCAGGCACATGTTCGTAACTATATACGCTTCCTAACAAATTGCCGAGCACACCTGCATTGGCCAGTGTAATATTAATATATTTTTCTCTTTGTCTACTGCTCCAGGGAATAATTAATCTGAAGTTCTTTCTTGAATTTTTGTCAGGCAATTGAAAAGCAGAAATATCATCACCTACATCAATAATGCAACCTTCAAGAACATCACGAGCGTATAAAAAAAGCATATAAGGCTCTACCTGCGGGTTAAGTGGTGTTCCGCTTCCACTAATATCATAATATCTTAAATCACCTTTTTGATAAAATTTTCCTTCTGTTAATGCAATCCTTCTTAAATCTTTTACAATATCATCCAATATTGTTCTACCCTCTCTTGAATCAATTTGGTTTTCTGGTTTTTCATCTTCTCCAACTGCAAAGTCCCAAATTATTCTATCAAACTTGTCTTTTTTATATACCCTAATTAAATTGTTTAATTTTGAGTCCTTTTTTAATAAGGCAATTAAAGGATCATTTTGATTAGCTGCAACTGCAATCTCTGCATTCCAACCTTGATACACAATGCCTAGTTTTGCAGCAATAGCCACATAAAACTCAAATCCAGTTCCGACAGTAGGTCTATCAAATGCAAAAGACACCCTATCAGCGGATAACATAAATAACATGCATATATAATCAGCAATAAATTCTCTTGCAGCCTGTAAACCAACATCAATTCTAGAAATTTTTGCATTATCCAGAAGAAGGTTCTGTGTTTCTATAGGATCAACAAAGAATAAACTATATCTTATCTTTTTTGGAAGCAAATCCCAGGTAATAACGGTTCTTCTCTTTCGGGCATAATCTATCGGTCTAGCACCATAAAAAACAAGCGAATTTTCTCTTAATATATCTAAGAATTTATAATATTCATCTTTGAATGTTGGAAGAATTTCTGCTAGTGTTGAATTTCCATCTTGTCCAATAACCAAATTCCCAGAAGCTGCCAATATTCTAGATTCAATACCAGACCTTTCTATCAATGCAACTTTCTCTTCTATCCCCATTTTCAGCATAACAAGATTATCCTGTGTTGCATGACTCATTGGTTAAATGAGTTATGCAATGATTGAAGACAGAATTAGTTAATTCATTGAATCAATTTATTGCA
>JAFGRO010000018.1 GCA_016935095.1 Candidatus Woesearchaeota archaeon | reverse complement strand
TTATTTAAGATTATTTAAATCTATCGATTTTAGTTTAAATTAAGAATAAAAAGAGTATTTGTTAATATGTCAAAAAAGAATTTAGACTTTTCGGTTAACTCATTATTAATTTTAAAATAAGAATAAAAAAAAATTATTTTTTTCTTTTTCTGCAGATGATTGCTCCTGCACCCAATAAGGCCAATCCTGCACCTATTGTTGTAAACTCAGGAACCTGTCCATCATTTTCATTTCCACATAGGGTTATATGGCTGATGTCATGAGTTTTACCGTCCGGAGCTAATGAAGGGGTTACTGTACCGCTTGTTCCTCCTGAATGAACATAAGTATAAGTTCCTTCTTTGCTAAGAGCTCCAGCAGCACCGGGATTACATTTCCATGTTGCGGATGCAGCATCTCCTGAAATACTGACAGTATAACCAGGACGCACACCTTCAGCACTTAAAACATATGCTTCTTCTACCCAATCCCATTTGGCAATTCCATAGTCAAAACCATGTTGTCTGCACTCCTCATCAGGAGATCCAACTCCATTAGCAAAAACCACAGACATTGCAAACAGGAACAATATTGCAATAACACTAATTCTTTTCATTTTTTACCTCCCGATAAATTTTATTAATATAAAGATAGTCAATTACTATTTAAATGTTTCTGTTTCATCACTATTTAGAAATAGTAACAAATTATATTGAAAATTAAGAATTAAAAAACTATTTTATTTTCCTGGAAAGAAACAACAGAAGTCCTAAGATTACAATCAAAACAACAAAAGAGCCTGCGCCTGTTGCAACAGGATTAGCAGCAACAAAGCCTGTTATTGCATCTAGACCTGATTTTTTCTCATCTTCAGCAATTCCTGTATCTGATTCTTCAGAAGGCTTATTTGTATATAAATCCTCGTCATCAAATATAACCTCTCCTTTGACGATTTCACAATCCCTCTGCTCAGCCGGCTTTGCTTCTTCAGTATCACATTTATTATTATCTACACAAGCTCGTTTCTGTAAATTATCAGTGCAGTCAGACCATTCGGAGCATACCCATTCTGGGCTGCATTCATCTTCTTCATCAGCAGTTTGTACAATAAAGCCTCCGCCGCTGCTGTGCCTGCGGGAACTGCCGCTGCTGCCTCCGCCATCATCATTTCCTGTGTCAGTACTGCCTGAATTATAGCATGCATTTGTTTCTATTGTGCAATTTGCAGTACATGAAAGGCTGCCTGCATTAAACCCATAAGATGCGCAGCTTGAACCTCCGAAATCACTGGTATCGCATTCTTCTTCGTTATTTTTAATTCCGTCTCCGCAATTTAACTGGGAGTCAACTGAAAAAGAAACTGTTTTGCTGCCTGTCTGGTAAACATTATTTATTGCCAGTACAGTTAATGTATTATTGCCTTCATCAGCTGTCAATACTATATCCGGAGTGAATGTTATAGGGTATCCGCCGTTTAAGGAATACATCCATACAAGTATATCCTGGTTTGCAGTCACCTCTACATCAATTTTTGTTGAATCATAAGCATTTCCTTCTACTGGAGAAAATATAGTAATTACAGGCAACCCTGTGCATACACCGCAATCTTCAGGGCAGGAAGTGCATGTTTCATCCCCTAAGCAATAATCATCTCCACAATCAGTGGTTAAAGAGAACTCTAATTCTGTATAGCCGTTATTTACAAATTCATAGGTGCCTACTTCCATGCCGCCTATATTAAAGGAAATTGTTTTTCCTGACCTGTCACCATCAGGATCTTCCACATAGAATATATTTGGTGAGTAACCGTATCTCCCGGATGTTGTTACAGTTGAATATTCATCCCCATCAACAGTCGCAACAATCACAGTATTATCAGGAACTGGCTGATTATTAACTTCAACACTGCCGTAGAACTGGTGAGGCACTCCGGGCAATGCAGAAACAAGGAGTATATTTAATATTAGTATAACAACTCCAGAGTAAAAAACCTTTCCACCCATAGTCATAAAGAACCCCTTTTAAATTTATAAATCTTTTGATTTAAATAAAAAAATAAAAAAAAATATTTTATGGTTTTAGACTACGCTGCATAACTACGCTGCATAGTGAGCCCCAGATACCTTCGCAGGTCGTTTCTGGTTTAAAAGAGCCTCCTGCATCCATTGATACCCAGTATCCAGCTCCTGGATCCATTTCATCACAGTATCCAAGTTCTTTCCACGTGGAAGTAAATGGATTGAAATCATCGTTATATGGTTCCCAGTAGGTTACTAACCCGGACCATTTAGTCGGATTTAGTATGCTGCCTCCCAAGTTTCTCAATGAATAAAGCTCGCAGTATGCATCTTTTCCCTTATTCCAGTACATTGCATCCGGCCCGTTATACCACCATCTGCCTTCTGTGCCGTAATAGCCTATCAAGTTCCATCCTTCCTCAAGGTTTTTACTTGGCGGAACAACAGGTCCTGGATTATATAAGCTGCCTCCCACTACCAGCATATCGCACCCTTTATCAGGGCCGCATTCCCATCTTATATTCTCCATTGTCTCTTCAGACTCAGCACAATCTGCAAGCACCCAGTATCCCTCTCCCGGAACAATCTCTTCAAGGTTACTTATTTCAGGATTTTCAGGCCTGTATACATGCCAGACCCCGTTTCCATCATAGCTCCATACTGTCTTTACGCTTTCTGTGTCTTTGAATACTGCTTCAGGCTCATCATTTAACAATACAAAAGGAACTGAAATCAGGTTCCATTTATCATTAAGCCTTATCTTGAACATCTCTCCTATTACTTTAAATTTCTCTTCATCAACATCTTCCTTGTTGCTGTTACCGAGAGCATCTATGCAATAATACTCTAAATTATGCTCTGATTCTTCCATGAACTTGAAATTCTCAATTTCATGAGGAACACAACAATATCCTGTTTCTTCATCAATTACACCGCCGTAATAACTGCAGTATCCCAGTTTAAAGCCGCATTTTGTGAATGCACAGCCGTCTCCATTAGTCACATCCTTTCCGTCCAGTTCAATCCTGAAGCAGACTCTCTCATGGTCAACAGGATGCGGATCAGGGTCATTGCATTCCATTGATATAGGTGTATCCATAGTTACTTTCCAGCAGTCTATGCTGTCTTCTCCTTGCCAGCATTTGTCAACAATCCATGGATAAAAGTGTGTTGCATCAGGGTTAAGAGGCTCATCCGCAACATCAACAGGATACCATTCAGTCATTGGATCTCCTACTTCTTTTGTTGGTGTTGGAGCAGTATTGTCTACAAAGACACATTGCTTTTTTGTTATCTCTGTTTTATCTACATTATCAACTGAATAATATTCTATTAAGTGGCATGATTCTTCTCCGAGAGTAAACGGATAAGTGTATGTCTGCCATCCTCCTAAAACATCATTGCCTGTTGCTTCTTGGCATACTCCATTATCTTCACAGGCTTCATCACCATCTAACAGAGTAATCCTGTATTTTGTCTCTTTTATTCCAGATTTATGAGCTCCTGTATCTTCAACAGTCAATGTTATTGGTGTCTGGGAAGTTATCCACTTGCTTACTCCGTTTGTGAAGAAAGGATCTCCGTATGTCTTTGTTGTTGTCGGAGGTGTCTTGTCAACATAGAATGTTTCATAATCCCAGTAAGCATCGTCTGCACCATTGCCTAATTCATCATAACACATGATAACCAATTCATGTTGACTCTCTTCTGGGAAGTTAATTGGCAATTCACTGGACCATTCAGTCCAGCTTGACCATTCTTCTCCATTATAAACTCTGTACATCCATTCGCATATTACATTTCCAACAGGATGTGGTTCTGGATCTGTTGCTGTAACCTCAATAGTTGTTACACCGTCAATAAAGCAAATGTCTCCTTCTTCCACAGGAGGGCAATCTCCTATTTGCGGACCAATAATCTCCTTTGTAATTTCCGGAGCCTTCGAGTCAACAACATCTATCTCAAACTGATGCGTTTCCTCGTTGCCGAGTGCGTCAACACAGTAATATTCAAGCTCGTGGCATGAATCTCCTGGGAAATTTATGGTCTTCTGTGTTTCAGTAGCGGGTTCACTGTCACACCATCCGTTTACTACTTCACCTGTGCACCCGTCTGTTACCCATTCTCCCCAAGTCTCGCAATCATCACTGATCCTGTATCTATACCAAATCATGGAATTGTCAACCGGATGTGGCTCTGAGTCAGTACATGTCAAGGTTACATCTGTATTCTGGTTTATATAAACCTTATCATCCTTGAGAACCTGCGGCTGTCCTACTACCTTAGTTGTGACAGGCGGCGTGTTGTCCACCATGACACACTGGCTATTCATATCTTCTGTATTTCCAAGCTTGTCAACAGCCCTGAACTCAATGAAATGACAGGATTCATCCGTGATGAAAAATTCAGTGTGATCGCCTGCAACAGTCATCCAGTTACCTGCACCTTCTTCATCACAAACCTCAGGACACTTGAACTCGCCCTCGTAGGTTACCCTATATTCAATGTGGTCAACGCCGACCTTTGCATCCACAGCATCAAGCTCTATCAGTGTATCAATATCAATCCAGCGGTAACCATCACTAACAACAGACCTTGACTCATCGTATGTCTTGGTAGTTACAGGAGGTGTTGAATCTACAAGGAAAGTTTCAGTATCTTCAACATAATTGCCAAGTGCATCTTCACAATATATATATAATTCATGTGTTGAGTCCTCTTCAAAGATAACATTTGCTTCTGAACTGAATTCATCTTCGTCTACAAGGCACCAGCCATCTTCATATGGTCTGTCACCACATTCTTCTGAGGATGTTTCCCACCATACTTCATAATAACAATACAAATCATCAACTGCACAGCCCATGCTGTCATCATCCACAACTGAGATATGCACGCCGTTTTCTCCGTTATCAGCAACATAACATGGCTCTGCCGGGCTTGGACCTGGCGGACATTCTCCAAGATGGTCTGTTCCAATCATTGTCTTAGTAATAATCGGAGGAAGTGAATCTACTCTGAAATTCTCTGGGTCAATATCACTTTTCTTATTCACAGCATCCCTGCAAAAGAATTCTAAATCATGCAGTGAATCCTCAACAAAGATTATATCTTCTGGCGCATCAACACAACACCAGTCTCCTTCATAACCTGAATCTGCAACTGTTTCCAATGATTCTGGACAATAATCTGCAGTTATGTCATAAGGAGATAAATCATATGATACTTTATAACATACTTCTTCGTTTCCTGACGGATGTGGTGCTTGTTCTCCCCATGAATCATCACAATCCATTGTTATTGCTGTGCCAGGCAGATTGCTTGGATCTCTTACCCAGTAATCAAACTCATCACATTCAAGGTCTCTGCATGGAACATTTGGATCTCCGACTGTCTTAATTAATTCTGGCGGTGTCTTATCCACAAAAAAGCAGTTTGTCTGTTCATCTTCCATGTTTCCAAGTTCATCAACTGCATAATATTGGAGCATGTGGCAGGATTCTTCTTCTGTGTTTATAATTACTTCATCATCTTCTATTACATTATAGGAGGTATCTACCGGATTGCAGAAATTAGCAGGGTCCCAGCATGAAACCTCATCCATAGGTATAATTTTCCAGTAAATCTTTTCAACACCAATATTGCATCCTTCTCCAGTTGGATCTGGATCAACTGCATTTAATGTAAGTAATGTAACTGAATCAACCCATTCGATATACTCATCAGTATCATCTCCTGGTATGACTTTTTTTGGCTCTGAAATTGTTTTTGTTGTATCTGGTGGTGTATCATCAACCCTGAATGTCTCAATATCTTCTTTTACATTTCCTGCTTCATCATAACAGGTTATGGTCAGAACATGAACAGAATCTTCATTAAAACAGATCAAATCATCAGCCATACCTCCACTTTCAGGATATGTGCTTCCTGAATCATGAAGAACTCCATCAACAGTATAAGACCATTCGCAATAATCTAATCCTAAATCACACTGATCTTGGGTATCATATGCCTGGAAATATATGCATGTTTCCTGCTGTATCCAGCATTCATCTCCTGGATCCTGCATATCAGGTGGGCATACTCCGATTCCATATCCTGGTCCGCCTGTTACTAATTTAAGGCTTTTGTCAATTACAGGAGGAACACAATCAATAGATACAATTGGCCAATAATATTTATGATCTCCAACAGGTCTTTTATTATCAAGAGTTGAAATTAAAAATTCTGAATAGCATGCCTCACTCCACATCACAGCATCAAATGTAAAATCAAGGGTTTCTCCAGGTTCAATAACATAGGACCCATCCCATGATGTTTTATATTCGCAGTATCCATAATCAGGTAAACCAGACCCTCCTGCATAATCAGATAATGTCCAACCAGGTAGTGGTGCAGGACCACAATCGAAGTCCAACATACCATATGTACCTTTGTATATGCGGACTTCAAATATATCATCTATACTACTTCCCTTGTTTTGAACATGAGTAGTAAATGTATTTCCCAATTCTCCGCAATTTGCTATATCTGGTTCTATTGTAATATCCGCATCATGCGCTCCCAGTGCACTTACAGCACTCAAAACAAACATTATTAAAACTAATAAAGAAATCCTTTTTAATTTCATAGTTTCACCCCTTTTTTTTAATTTTAAAAACTAGCTTAAGATTTTGACCCCCAAACTAGTATTTAGAAAATATAAATTCTGTGCTATTTAAATATTTTTCGTAGTGATAATCATCACAAAATGGTAACAAAAAACACATAAAATTTTAAAAAAATCAGAGAATAAAAAAATAAAAATTAAAAGAAAAATCTTAGTTTTTCTTTTTTCTTTTAACTGCAACAAATCCTGCAATTCCTGCTAATGCAATTCCTGCGCCGATTGTTGAAAATTCTGGGATTTCCTGCTCTGGCGGAACACATTCAATATCAATAACTGTATGTGTCTGTCCATCTGTATATGCATGAGCATAGCTGCTGTCCCAATCAACTGAAGGGCAGTAGTATTGTGATGGTGGTTCAGATGGCACAAATCCTGAGCATGTCCAGTCGCCTGGATTTGTTACTTTTGCTCTATACCATATATTTGCACTTGCTGTCCAAGTATCAGTATAGCCTGTAGCATCTGTTGTATCAATTTTCCAGGGTGATTGCCCAATTCCATTTGTTCCAAAATTACATCCCCAATAACCGTCTGAATCAACTGTAACATCCATTCCTGAAAGAGGTGTTCCCTCGTCATCATGTACAAATACTTTTATGTCCGGGCTAGGAGGGCAGCATGGTGTTGCCATAACATTTGCTATTACTAAAGCCAACATTAAAATTGATAGCATAAATAGTTTTTTCATTTTTCGCTCCTTCTTAATTTATTAACTGATTACACCGCTTTTTTAAAAAAAAGAATTTATAATAAAAAAAAAAATTTATTTTTGTTTCCTTCTTTTGGCAATATAGACTCCTGCAAATCCTAGAGCAGCTAATGAGCCAAGCACTGTCATTTCAGGGATATAAGCATCGCCTGTAACTTCAGCTCCTGCGCCAATACAGCTTCCGCCTTCTGAATCAGCTACGCAAACTGTATAGTGATATGTTCCCATTTCAGGACCGTTCCAGTTTAGATGTGCCTGTGCATTTCCGTCACTATCTGTCCATGCATCAACACTTACACTGATTTCAGATGTTCCTAATACATCGCTTGCATCGCAAAAATCAGGGTCTCCTGAAACTTCTTTACACCAGGAATCAATCACTAGTGGTCTTGGATAACTTGAACTGCCTGTTACTTTAACATCAACTGCAACTGTGCTTCCGTCATCTGGAAGACCAATATTGTCTGGGTTAACTGTAACATCCATAGCTCCTAGAACACTCACTGCACTAAGAATCAACACAGCCAAAATTGCTAGTATCTTTCTCATGTTTTTTGCCTCCTTTAGTTTTTTAGTAAATTAGATCCTTTGAAGGATAGTCCACCCCTTTCTCTGATGTAGTAAAAGCAGGTAATATATAAATATTTCTATTTTTTATTCATTGCCGAGTAGGTATAAAAATTACCAGAAATAAAAAGCTCCTCTATAAACAACATATATTCCAAGCAGAAGATTAGCTGCAGAATGCGCAAGAATGCATGATTCTATATTTTTTCTTTTATATAGTAATATATTTAGCAGGATTCCTGTAATAATGCCTGCAAGCCACCTGTTATGTGAAAACCCGAAAAACAGGACTGTAATTAAAAAACTCATGAATGTATATTTGCCCAAGGCAACTTTTTCCCAGTTTTTGTCAATAATCCATCTCATCAAAAAGAACCTTGTAAAGAATTCCTCAATTACAGGAGCTAAAACAACACCTGTCAAAAACTTAAGCATAATGTCAACGCTGCTGTAATTATAGATTATATCACTGCCTAGATGAGGATATAAATTATCTAATAAAACCCATTGCATAAAAATAACAATACCTATAACTACAGCAAACCAGTCAAACTTAATCCTGAATTTAAAGCTCTTTTTATATATAAATAAGCATACTCCTGCCAAAACCAGTTTAGCCAGAATAGATAATGTCAGATTCCCGGTTAAAAAATAAAAAGAAGGGAATGATAAAAGATATACAATAAGAGTTATAATATAGGCAAGCATATATAAAACAATTATATATATTATATATAAGCTTTCTGCTTTTGTTAGGTAAATTTCCTGGGAAAAAATAATCATGGCCAGATGGAATCGAGCGATAGCGAGATGAAATAGGATTTCCAGAAGAAATCCGTCTGTGCCAGTATTATTATTTTTTCCGATAAATGCATAGATAAACCCGAAAATTTATTCTCCTAATTTATTAATTTCTTCAATGTCTTTAAAGCTTTTAATATTCTTAGATAATTTGTTTCTAATCTCTCTAATTTCTTTTACAGAATCTCCTGTATTTGGAATGGTTCCAACTTGTTGATTTAAAATTAATCTTCTTAATGCATCTCGAATTACATCAGATTTACTTGTGTATAATCCTCTCTCAACCAGACTATCTACCTGGATAATAAGTCCTTCAGGTAATCTTACTTGTGTTACAGCCATAGTCATTGTAATACTATAGTATTACATATGTACTATATAAATCTTTCTTTTTTTGGATTTTTATATCCCTATTCTATAATTAAATATTTTAATTAATAAAAAAAGTAATATAAGCTTTCTGCTTTTGTTAAGTAAATTTCAGGGGAAATAATAATTATTTTTTCCGAAAACTATTCTCAATTAATCAGATTAATTCTTATTTCAATATGATACTACTCAATAGTGTAGAAAAACAAAAGATTTATATATAAGTCATGTTTTCAGAGCCAAGATTAAAGAAATTCAAGAGGAAAAAAATGAAAAAACTTATTTTGTTTGCAATCTTGGTGCTGATTATAAGTAATTTTGTATCTGCACAATCAGTGCAGTCAATGAATTGTGATTCATTCTCACCTGAAACAGAATTCCAGGAAGGAGATGATATCTGCTTTTACGGAACCGGCTTTGAAGGTGAAAATGTTACTGTTTCTTTAAAGGTCCAGGATTCTTTAAATGACAATGAAGAAGCAATATATGATTCCAAATACGCTTCTGTTCCCGAGAGCGGTGTTTTAAGCTCATTGTTCGGTGAAAACGGTTTTTTTGGCGAAGTTGCAGCAGGAATATACAGGATGGTTGTAAATACATTCAATAAAGGGAATGTTGAATACGGTGAAGACATTATTGTCAATGGTGAACAGGAAGAGCCTGAAGAGCCTAATCCTGAGCCTGATCCAGAAGTTCCGGAATTCGGCACTATTGCTGCTGGACTTGCTTTGTTTGGAGCTGGCTTATATATAAGAAAAAAGAGAAGAGAGTGATAAAATGAAATCAGCTTTAAATTACATGATAATTGCATTATTATTCATATTGAGTTTATCATTTGTAAATGCAACAGCTTTTGAAGCTTATCCTGATTGCGTTATGAAATGTGAAACACAGGAAGGAAATTTCTGCTATCCTGAATCAAGCGAATGCAATTATATTATAATCTCTGGCTGTGATATCTCCAGTACAGGAGATAATGATGAAGATTTATGGCAAAACGGATGTGATGCTTTCCCTGAGGATAATACTGAATGCCTAGATTATGACGCAGACGGCGTAGGCCATAATGTAGATTGCGATGATTATGATCCATTAAACACATCAATTTGTGCTGAAGAAGAAGAGGAAGAAGTAGTAGAAGAAGTAATAATCCAGCAAGAAGATAATGATAATGGCGGCAGTTCAGGAAGAAGAGGACATTCTTCAGGAGGCCAGGTAGTCTGGGATTGTAGAATAGAAGACTGGGAATGTACAGATTGGTCTCAGTGCGAGAATGAAAAGCAGACAAGAACCTGCTCAAAAATCAGGGCTTGTGAAGGCGAATTTAATAAGCCAGAAGAAGAGCAGAGCTGCCAGGTATTTTCAACAAAAATATCTGAGGGTGAAGAAGATGTTTTAGCTGAGCCTGAAAAAGAAGAATCAGAAGAAGAAACAGAAGGTTTGCCTGATGAAGAAGAAGACAAAAAAGGTCTTGGAAGTATAACAGGCCAGTTATTTAATATTCCTGCAGGGCAGTTGAACACAGGAATTGTAATGATTTTTATACTGGGAGTTTTATTTTTGCTTATTTTCTTCAAAAAGAGAAAAAAGCAGGAATAAATTCTTTTTTATTTTAATCTTCAAACAATTCTTTTATTATATACCTGATTTTATTTTTAATAAAAAAGCTTCTTAACTGGTTTATGTAGTCGGGATTCACAAGAATAATGCTGTTTCCTATTTGCCTGGAATTTGTATTTCTTAAAAAACCAGGATAACTTTTATTATTTTGCTTATAACCGTAAATGAACCTTGCTAATTTCACTCTTTTATTCGGATTTCTGGTTTCAGTTGACCATTTTACTAAAAAAACAGGCCTTAATTTGTTTTTTGCTTTTTTTCCTTCAAATTTCTGCCAAAGCACAACTGCATGATCCTGCATGCTTTTTTTAAGTTCAATGAACTTCTCTGAATCTAAATTTCCTGAAATAATATTAATTTTGTTTTTTACACCGTGAATTTTCCATTTTTTTATCCTGTCAGATAACCTGAATTTTTCAAGAGTTCTCAGTAAAAATTTTTTTGCCGTGTTTTGGGTTGTATCAACAAACAAGTCAATATCACTTTTTTCATCAGCTTCCCCTCTTGCACCTGAACCGAAAAGAATAATTTTTTTAATGCCTAATTCATTAAATTCATTCTGCAGACCAAGGTAAGAAATAAAATCATAAGCATAACTGATATATTTATTCATTTTCCAGTTCCTCCAGCCAATTATCAAGAGAATCTATCTCAAATTTTTTTCCCGATTGCTTTTCAAGGATTTCCTTTATTTCAAAATATTTTAAGATCTATTCATCAACATCCTTAAGTCCTGGATAACCATAACAAAGCTCGTTTCTTTTATTTTCCATCTCTTTCCACAAATCAAAAAGCTTGTTTTTTTCAGGAAAAACCCTGATTAATGTTTTAAGAATAGATGAAACATATGAGCCAATGCAGTAGAATAAATAAACCCGACTACAAAAATACTGGGCTCTTTCTTGATATCCTTTAATAAACCTATCAGCAATTCAATATGTTTTTCTTTTCTCATATATTACGCCTGTAACAAAGTTAATATTACAGGTGTAACAGCAAATATTTAAATTTTTCTATTACAGGTGTAACAAAGTTAATATTACAGGTGTAACAATTCTTAAATTTCCGGTTTTTTTATCCTAAAAATTCTATTTCAACCTCAAACAGGTCATAAGTGGGAAATTCCTTCACAATTGCACATTTATAATCCAGTTCTTTATATATCTCAAGAAGTATATTTGCATTTGTAAGTATCCTTAATTTAGCCTTATCAACTTCAATCATCTCATCAGGAATTTCAAATTTATTTTTGAGCTTTTTCATGATCTTATTAAGCTCCTGGATAATGAACATCTTTTCCAGCTTATTAATCTCAGAGAGCTTTTTCCTGTATTCAAACCCAGGGATGATATCAGTTGGATAGATAGCTCCCCTGACTAGTATGCCCTCGTCATCAATAATATCATATTCTTTAGCTGTATTCTCTGCTCTTTTTTTAATTCTTGAAGATAACTGGATCCTGTCCTTTAACTTGGCTGTGCAGTAATGCACATTTAAATTGTAACCCTTTTTCAGGATGTATTTCATTAAGTCTTTGGCTGTTTTATCCGAGCCTTTGACAGCATAGCTTATCTCATTTTTTGCTCTGTAGCCCTGCTCCAGGACCCTGTTGAAATTAGTATCAGAGAATTCAAGCTCATTCAGGTTAAGAAAATCAACTTTATCATGAATAAAATCTATTAATTTTTTAGTCTGATTCAGTTTTTTCGGAATAACAGGAATTTCAATGCCTTTCTGCCATGAAAACTCCTTTGCTAATAAAATTCTGTGCCAGTAACTTTCATTATCTATATCCGGATGAAACCTTATCTCATCTAATCCTGCTTTGAACAGCTTTTCAAGATTATCTTCATCAACATGCTCTAAAGGCAAATAAATATGTACATGGAATGAATCCCCAAAGGTTTTCTTCAATAGCCTGGTATATTTCAGAGTCCTGTTTAATCTCAGCAAGGGGTCTCCCCCTGTAATGCCCACTCCGCTAGAACTACATAATTTAATTTCTTTAAGAATTTCATTAGTCTTTTTTGTGGGCCATTCATTGATATAGATGACATCCTTGTTCTTTTTCTGGTCAGAAATCGGGCAGAAAAAGCAGTCGTTAGAGCATATGCCCGTTATAAAAAAAACGCTCTTGAGGCCTTTTACACATTGTTTGCAGCCTTTTGGCAGAGCTCCAATCCTGAAAGAGTAATAGGGTGTTTTAATGATTTTTTTCATTTTTTAAATTGCTTTGCATAGTTTAAAATATAATTATAAAGTTCAATATCAATTCTAAATTTATCTGATATTAGTTTCTGGAGTAACTTCTCAAATTTGTTGTAATTTATCATATTCCCTTTCAAAAACTGGATAAGAATTCCTAAAGTGCCCAGGACTTTAATTTTGTAAATTCTTGCAATCATTCTCGCAGAATAATCATCTAAGAATATCAGCTCAGCTCTGTTTTCTATTGCCAGAACTATTGCCTCTTTTTCTCCTTTATGCAGCTCAAAATCAAATTTATCTGCATTAATTGATTTTTCAATTTGAAACAAATCATGAAATGACCTAACATATTCAATATTTTCAATATATTTATCATCATAAGTAAGTTCTTTAAAAACAGCTTCAGGAATTAAAATTTTTTTATATTGCTTTTGAACCAAATCAAGAATCCTTAATTTTGACAAGAAGATTATTGGAGAAGTATTGCTCACTATTTTCATTCTAAATTCTCTAAATCCTCTTTAAATTCATTAATTCCATAATTTAAATTTATCTTATATTTATTCATTAAACTAAATACTTCCCACATGCTTACATTAGCTTCCTTGGCAACTTTCCCAATTGAAATTCTTTTTTTTTTGTATAATCGAAAAGCTCTTTTTATTTTATACTCGTCTAGACTTTTATAAATTAGCTTTTTCATGAAAGTAGATTTATCCAGATTTTCCTCTTTTGCAAATTTTTCTATATCAATAATATCTTTATCAGGCAGTCTTGTTGCAACAGTTGAAGTCATAACATCACCTTGTTTACAAATGTAAATATTGTAAACATATTTAAATTTTTCCTTTTTATAAAAATAATTTTTGATAATTCATATATATTGCATTAGCAGCCTCTTCAGCATCCATTTTTTTGATTTCCGCAATCTTTTTAACAGCCTCAATAACAAATGCAGGCTCATTTTTCTGCTCTTTAAAAGGGCTTAAAAACGGCGCATCTGTCTCACTTAACAATTGAGAAAGAGGAGCTTTTTCAGCTAATTTTTGCATGTGCTCGCTTCTTACAATATGCGTCGGTATAGAAAAAAACCACATGTTAGCAATTACTCTTTCAGCTAATTTAAGTTTCCCGGAAAAGCAGTGCATTACAATCTTTTTATAATCATATTTCTCAAGAATCTCAATTACATTAGATTCTGCTTTTCTGGAATGAACTATTAATGGCTTATCTAATCTTATTGCTAATTCAATGAGCTTTTTAAAAATCCTGATTTGTTCAGTTTTTTCCTCTTCATTCGAGTCTTTAAAATCCAAGCCGACTTCTCCGACCGCAACAATCATATCTTTGTTTTTTTCAATAAAAGCAAGCTCTTCATCTATTTTCCAGTCTCTTTTCTTATTAATCTCTTTTTCCAGAGCATCTATTGGATATAATCCAAGAGCAGGCTTGATAATACTGTATTTTTCTGCTAAAGCAAGAACCTCCCTGTTAGTCTCTTTATCAACACCATTGGCTATAATTGCCTTGACATTATTCTCTTTAGCCCTTTGAATAACATCATCGATATCTTTACCAAAGAACTTAGTGTCAAGGTGAGCATGCACATCTGCAAGTATCATGAGATTAAAGAAAAACCAGGAGATTAAAAATGTTGTTGAAAAATTATTCAGCAGGCGCTCCCGGTGAATATTTATGAATAATTTTTTTGAATTCACTTATTGCGGATACTTTGTCAATATACTCAGTCCTGTCTTCATAAAAAACTCCTCTTCTCTTAAATATGAGTTTAATTATATCTAAGGGATCACTGGTTTGGACAGCAATTGCTGTATCCAGGTCATTTTGATGTTTTCTTACATAGTGGACAAATGCAAGCCCATACTTATCTTTTTCAGGATTTTTTAATTCAAGATCAGAAGGAATATCATACCCTGCATATGAAAAACTAGCTTTATCAGCAGATATTGGAAAAGTAACATCAAGAAAAACAAGATCTAAGCGGCCTTTTTTCTTTAGAACATCATAATAAAATAACGCATCCTGTAAGTTTGTTGCAATAAAATAATTGTTTTCAGGCACATCGGCTTTTGGAAAAATATATCGCTCAAAATTCCTAATAGCACTATCTCCGTCTTCAACAAGCAGGACCACTGGTCTAGATTCATCAGATTCTTATAATTGAGCCTCTATTTCTTCTTCCAGCCCCATTTTACTTATCTGAACTTCATCTTATATTTAAGCATTTGGTAGATAATACCGGATATGTACACTGTGAAAAAGGGCAATAAACAGAAAATTAAACTTTTTATTTATCCATACTATCAAGCGCTTTCTTAAAGCTCTCTGGCAAATCAATCATGTATTTGCCTTCGTCCAGTTTATAGATTAAGGGCCTGTCTTTGAATAAATTGATTAAATCAAGCTCGTATTTTCCCGGCTTAAGCACTCTTATAGACTCAAGGTCAAGGACAACGGGCCTGTCTTTTTTTCTCTCAATGCCGATTATGTCATAAACATCGCTTTCAATCTGCTTTTTTTCTTTTTTAGTCAGTTTATAGGAGACGTTCTTCATCTCGTCAAGATGCTCCTGCTTTACAAAAAAGAACAGTTTGGCGCCGCATTCGCATCCCTTGACAATATCTATACTTCCATCAACATAGAACTTTCCGCATCTGACGCACTGGTGTGGCATTTTTTACCTTTTTTTTGGGTTTTTTTCTTTTTTATCTATTGTAAACAGCTGGATTTTATTAGGGTCGCGCTTGATTTCCTTTATTATAGTTGCAGGCCCGATTATAGTGAAGCCCTCCCTGTTGCCGAGGACAACTTTTCTCATCAGCCTTTTTAGTTTTTGTAAAATATGGGTTACTTTTTCATCAGGATAAATAACGCCCAGCTCAATTCCCTTGAATTTCGTGTCAATGGATTCCATTGTTTTTTCAATTAAAGAGGCTTCTTCCTCTTTCCTGAGCCGCCCTTCCAAAAGCACAATCTTTTCCTCTTTGACAATAGATAAGAGCTTTTTTATTCTTTTTTCAGGGTCCAAATCATTAATTTCATTATATGTAACAAACTCAAAAGTTAACATTTAATACTAACACCTCTTTTTATAAAACTAACCTGCCATATTAAGCAATTTTTCATAAAATTCATCCATGCTGTTGCCGAATTTCGCACTTATGCCCACAATATCATACTGGGGGAAGGCTGATTTTATCTTTTTAGTATCCGCTTTTTTTAAATCTATCTTATTAGCCACGAGTAGTACCGGTATGTTACGAGCCTGCAGGTTACCTATGATTGTGATGTTAACCTGGTCATACGGGTCTTTTGTAGCATCAAGCACAACAATCACTGTATCCATATCATCAAGCCATTTAATCGCATCTATGACTCCTTTAGTGGCTTCCTTAGCGCGCTTTTTCGCATCCTTTTCATTCATGTACTTAAGGAAATCCTCATAATCAATTTTTGTCGCGATGCCCGGAGTATCAACAAGATTAAAATTAATTTCCCTGCCCTTGGACTTGATTGTAATCTGCTCTTTAATCTGGATTTCACGGGTTTCATGCGCAATCTCAGAAACTTTTCCCATATCCTCGCCAAGCCAGTCCTGGCATATCCTGTTAGCGAGTGTAGTCTTGCCGCCGTTAGGAGGGCCGTACAGGCCAAGCTTAACCTTTTTTTTCCTTTTAAAAAGGTTATTGAAGAATTTATTTAACCATTTGCTTAGAAAATTTATCATATGAAATTAATTTGCAAATGAGTATAAAAGCTTTTTGGTTTTTATTATTGGGGAATGGGGATAGAATTAATCAATGAAAATAATTGATTTAGTTATTTTTCTAAAACGGAAACATTAACTAAAAAAGAGTCCTTGTAAACAGAGAAGATTAATCATTATCAAAAAAAATAACGATAATTATTTAAATAAGTAACGATTATTAATAGTATATGATCCAGAATAAAAGAATTCAGTTATTAAATTCCTGGAAGCATAATCTATTCGAGGAACTTTCTATCTCAGAGATAATGAAAATTTCAAAAAAAAAAACAAAGCCCTGGGTTTTTAATTCATTAAAGCAATTAGTCAAAAACAAACTGCTGATTCCAACCAGAAAAGGAAACCTAGACATTTATTCATTAAACTGGGAAAACCCTTTACTTATTCCAGTGTTACATTATTTAGAAATTCAGGATATATTTGATTTTGCACAGTCAAGGATTATTACTGATATTGTAAATTCTATTCCGGTTATTAATTATTCTCTTCTTGTTTTTGGAAGTTATGCTGAGAACAAACAGGAAAAAAAATCTGATTTAGATATTTGTTTTCTAATAGAAAACAAATCAATCGAAAAATTAATGAAACCTCATTTAAATGATATTAAATTAAATCATACAACGGAAATAGATGAGCATTATATGACATTTCATGAATTCAGAATTATGTTATTAAGAAAAGAAGAAAATCTTGCAAAACAGATATTCAGGAAGCATAAGATATTTTATAATCCAAATGTTTATTATCAATTAGTAAAAGGAGCATATAAAAATGGATTCAGGCCATAAAGAAATATTATATATTGAAAGAGCTAAAAATGAGCTTGATTTAGCAAATGCCATATTCAAGTTATCCATAAATAAGGATTTAAAACTTGAATTTGAATTAAAAGAAGATTCTACTTTTTTCAGCAATGTCATAAGCAATGCATATTATTGTATTTTTTATTCTGCAAAAGCCCTTCTGGTATCAAAAGCTATTAATACAGATGCTCCTGAAGAACACAGAAAGACACTTGATGAGTTTGAAAAGCTTGTAAATGCAGGGGAAATTGATTTTGAATTATTAAAAATCTATAAATCTCTTGTTGTTAAAGCTGATGAGCTTCTGGGAATTTTTAAAAAAGAAAAATCAAAAAGAGGTAAATTTACTTACAGGAAACTGCCTCAATCAAACAGGGAACCAGCTAAAAAAAGCCTGGATAATGCTGAAAAATTCTTTAAAAATATTAATCTGATGCTTAGAAAACCTAACTAGAGCTCATCTGCTCTTAATAAAAAATGGTCCTTGTAAACTGAAAACATAAAATCATACTTGTTTAAAGAAGATAATTCTTTTTTGTATTTTGATTTCAGCTTAACAAAATCTTCATGATTCAGTCCTTTTGCCCTATAACCATACAAAGGAGGCAGGTATTTTCTTTTTTCAGGTATTATCTTTTCTATGCCGTATTTTTTCGGATTATTGAAAACATCGCTTCCGGGCTGGATTGAAAAAATATTCGGCGCTACAAGATGTATATTTTCTGAGTTTTTCTTTAAAAAATCAATTGTCTCGTTTATTGTGGATTCTGTCTCGCCGGGAAAGCCGATGATTAAATAGAGGATATTCTTTATTCCAGCCTTATTGCTCATTTCAAGTGTTTTCTCAATCTCTTCAAGAGTAATCCCTTTTTTCATTGCATCAAGCATTTTCTGGGAGCCTGATTCAACACCCCAGAGAATGACCCTGCAGCCGGAATCATAGGCTTTTTTAAATTTCTCTGAAGCCGGGTTTTTATCAACTCTTGAATAGGCTATATATCTAATGTTTAAATCTCCAAAATAATCATAAAACTTAGCTAATCTGTTTAAAGGTATGATATTATCAACCAGCTGGTAGTTTTTATCCGGAAGAATCTGTTTTTTTACAAAGCCGGGATCAAACTCAATATACTTTTTAAATCCGTGCATATTGCAGAATGCGCACTGTGCATAACAGCACCCTATAGATGTCCTTAACGGCAGGACAATTTCAGGAGTGTAATAAGCACTCACATCAAATATATTATAATCAACAGTAAATTCCTTATGCCTGAACTCAATATCCAGAAAATCAAATAATTTTACAATATCACTTGTCACAAGGTCAAAATGCTCTTTTATATAATCAGTTGCAGCAGGCCCTCCTATAACTGTCTTTATTTTCCCCTTAAAATGCTCTGCAAGCTTAACAGCATAGAAAATCTGCTGGTTAAACAGGCATGTAAACACTAAAAAATCAGGGTTTTGTTCCTGAATTAAATTAACAAACTCATTAAACAAAGGCAATTCTTCATTGTCCCTTAATGCTTTATTAATAGTTTTGTATAATTTTCCGGACTCTTTATGAAATCTTTTAGCTTTATTATTATAATCATTAAAATCATTAAACGGGTTTTTTATAAAATGCTTATGCAGTTCAACATTAAGATCAATTATCCTAATCTCATAATCTGACATTGCCCTAATCAACGAAGGCAGATAGAATAAGCTGTAAGGCGGATTAGTCGGAGTGCATAAAGGAGTGTAAATTAAAAGGATTTTCTTAGGCATGATTCATAAAAAAAAGGATTTGTTTAAATGATTAACTGAAATAGGTTTTATTTTTTTAATTATTTAATACTTTTTTTATTTATTTTTTAATAATAATAATTTTTTTAATTTTAGTAATTAAGGGATATCTCTTGTTGCCCTTGATGTGATTGAAGAGGTCCCTCAATTGCTCCCTTTGCTTATTTAATCGCAAGGGGCGCTTGGGGAACTTCTGGTTTAAGATTAAGGAGCAACCGGCAGTATTCCCAAAGCCTGAATTAATAATTTAAACTTTTAAAAAAAATTGGATTAAGGTTTTAAATTATTTCACCGGGTCTAAAAAAATATATTTAGAATCTGCTTATTATTAAATTAAAATTATTCTTATTTTTTTTCTTTTTATAATTTTTAGCTGCATCAATCATCTCCTTCTCATTAATTTCAATTCCTTTTTTCCTTAATAAATCATTAACTTTTTCACATATTAAAAAATCACAGAACTGCGTTACATTCTTTGGGTTTTCAGTGAATCTTGCCCTTTCAAAATCAATTAAAACAGGTTTTAGGTCTTTTGTAATTAAAATATGCTTTACAGGATGGTGCATCTCAAATTTATTTATGCCAAGCTTATCCATGATAAAGCATTGCTCAAACACTTCTTTTAGAATTTTAACAATTTCTTTTTTATTTGCCTTTTCAAAATAATCAAGACTAAATTTCCCTTCAACAAAAACATAGCAAAGAAACTCTTTATCAGATAAAACAAGTCTTGGCCCGATATTTTTTTTATTTAGTATCTTTAAGAAGTTAGCTTCATTTTGAATAGTGTTCATTGCATTGCTTGATTTTTTCTTTGATTTTACTGCAATTTTTTTATTCTTGTAATTTGCAGTGTGGATCACGCCTCTTTTGCCCCTTGCAAAAAATTTAATATTTGAAATCTTTTTTTCATGCAATTTTTTTAAAAGCTCTTTTTTCTTAATTAAATGAACAAAAACTGTTTCAAAAAAATAATGCTCAGAATCAATTTTTTCAGACTCTAAAAGGCAGTCATCAATAATTCCCTGGATTTTTTCCTGATTTACAAGGGAGGAGCTTGTTATCAATATTTTCCCGTTGTCTTTTAAAAAATCACCTGCCCTGTTCAGGAATCTTTCAGTTGTTTCATAGCCTCTTTTACCGCCATAAATAGCATCATCTTTAATTCCAAGGTCCTGGATTAAGTAAGGCGGGTTGAAAACAATTAAGTCAAACCTGTTTTTTTTATTTGATTTAGTAAATGTTTTTGTTTTCAGGTCAAAATAATTCTTATCTAAAAAATCAAATAAATCTGATTGAAAAACAGTGATATTTTTGATTTTGTCATATGAGATTTCTTTTTTCACATATTCTACAGACTTTTCATTTATGTCACATGCAAGAACATATTTTGCTTTTTTAGCTGCAGTTATTGCCTGAATTCCTGAGCCTGTGCCCATATCCAAGACAAGTTCACATTCTTTAGAATATTTTTCAACATGATTCTGCAACAGGTAAGAGTCTTCTCTTGGGAAATAGACTTGATCCATAAATTTAAATAATTAATCAGAATTAAAAAAATTAATTATTTTATACAAGCCCAAACTCTGTAAAAACCCTTTCACAATAATGGCATTTCACTGCAAGGGGCTTATCTTTAATCTTGTAGAATTTGGAGACAACCTGCTCATTTCTTGTAATGCATTTCGGATTCGGGCATTTTATAAAATTTTCCATAAAATCAGGGATTTCAACCCTGAATTTGTCTGTAACTTTCTGGTTTTTTATTATGTTTATAGTTGCTCTGGGCGCAATCAGGGCAATTTTATTCAGCTCTTCTTTATTTAATGTTTTGTTCTCAATTTTCACAATATCTTTGCGGACCATTTTTTTGCTTTCAAGGTTCATCCCAACGGTTACAATCTGGTTATATTCATCTAATTTCAGGATTTCAACTACTTTCAATGCCTTGCCGGCATGAACATGATCAATCACAGTTCCGTTTTCAATTGCATAAACTCTGTAGGCTCTCATTTTTTAATCTTATTATTTCTCTTATTTTATTTTACCTAATACCAATGCAAGCAATGCCTGCCTTACAGGAATCCCGTTATGTGCCTGCTCAAAATAATATGCATGTCCTGAATCATCAACATTGACATCAATTTCATTGACCCTGGGAAGAGGGTGCATTATTTTTAAATTCTTTTTGACCTTTCCTAAAATTGAATTGTCAATAACATAGGCAAATTTTACTTTTTCATAGTCAGCAGGATCAGGAAATCTTTCTTTCTGGATTCTTGTTGCATACAGGACGTCAATCTCATTTATAATTTCACTAACCTCTTTATGTTCACTGAATTCAATGCCTTTCTCCTCAAGTTCATTAATAATATGTCTGGGCATCTTTAATGATTCGGGGGAAACAAAATAAAGTTTGCAGTTAAATAAAGAAAGCGCATGAGTCAATGAGTGGACAGTCCTCCCGTATTTTAAGTCGCCTGCCATTGCAATCTTTAATCCGGTGATCTTTCCCTGCGATTTTTTAATTGTGAACAGGTCAAGCAATGTCTGGGTAGGATGCTGGTTTGCGCCGTCTCCCCCGTTAATAAGAGGAATATTAGCTGCTTCAGCTGCCAATCTTGCAGAGCCCTCTAACGGGTGCCTCATCACAATAACATCAACATAACCATCAATAACCTTGATTGCATCCCATAAGGATTCCCCTTTTGAAAATGAAGTCACCTTTGGATCCCTGAATCCAATTACTTTACCGCCTAATTTACTCATTGCCGATTCAAAACTTAGCCTTGTTCTTGTAGACGGCTCAAAAAAGAGGGTTGCAAGCACTTTTCCCTGTAAAATTGTCTTCTGGTTCTTTTCCATCAAGCTCGCGATTTGGAGAATGTGGATAATCTCCTCTTTAGAGAAATCATTAATACTTATTATGTCTTTATTGAGAAATGAAGACTTTGCCCCCATATTAAAATTAGATTGAAATTTTTATTAAATATAAATGTTTCGAAAATTCGGCAAAGTCAACTAGCCCGTGTTTACACGGGCGTGCATTGTTCTGAGGTTGAAAAAGTGAAAGAACAATGCAAAAAAAGAGCAAGC
>JAFGRO010000017.1 GCA_016935095.1 Candidatus Woesearchaeota archaeon | reverse complement strand
GCTTGCTCTTTTTTTGCATTGTTCTTTCACTTTTTCAACCTCAGAACAATGCACGCCCGTGTAAACACGGGCTAGTTGACTTTGCCTTCTCTCCGTAACTTTTAAATATAAGCTTAACTTATTTATTGTTATGATTTCAGATTTTTTTGAAAACATAGTTGATTTTGTAATTCTTCTTACTACTGTTACAACTACAACTACTACCTCTTAGAGAGGTTCAGTGGCTATTATTCTTAGAAAATTTTATTAAATAAAACTTAATCTTAGGTGATATTAAATGGCAAAAGTAAAGATTGAATTTCCGGATGGCTCAAAAAAAGAGTTTGAAAAAGGCATTTCAGGAGCAGATATTGCTGAATCAATAGGAGAGAGATTAGCCCAGGCAGCTCTTGGAATAGTTGTAAATGGAAAATTAAAAGATTTGAGCTCAAAAATAGAAGAAAACGCGAAAATCAGGATAATAACATTCAAAGATAAAGAAGGTAAAGAGATTTTTCGCCATAGCACTTCCCATATAATGGCAGATGCAATTAAGCGAATCTTTCCTGACGCAAAATTAACAATAGGTCCTGCTGTTGAAGAAGGCTTTTATTATGATATTGACAAAGCCAACCCATTTACACCTGAAGATATGAAAAAGATTGAAGAGGAAATGCATAAGATTGTGAAAGAGGATTCTAAGTTTATAAGATTAGATGTTGACAAAAATCAGGCTCTTCAAAAATTCAGGCACAACCCGTATAAGACTGAATTGATAAATGACCTGGGTGATGAGCAATGCTCAATATACGAGCACGGTAAATTCTATGATTTATGCAGGGGTCCGCATATCCCTTCAACAGGGAAAATCAAGGCATTTAAATTAACAAAAATTGCAGGAGCATACTGGAGGGGAGATGCAAAGAACAAGCAGTTGCAGAGGATTTACGGAGTTGCCTTTCCGGATAAAAAGGAATTAAAAGACTATTTGAATCTGTTAGAAGAAGCAGAAAAGCGCGATCACAGAAAACTTGGCAAAGAACTGGAACTGTTCAGTGTACATGATGAAGGCCCTGGCTTCCCTTTTTTCCTGCCAAAAGGAATTATTGTTAAAAATGAGCTTATTAAATACTGGAGAGAAATCCACAGGAAAGAAGAGTATGTTGAAATCCAGACTCCTATACTATTAAACAAGGCATTATGGGAAAGATCTGGTCACTGGACAAATTACAGAGACAATATGTACACAACCAAAATAGACAATGAAGACTATGCAATAAAGCCAATGAACTGCCCGGGAGGAATGCTTGTTTACAAAGAAAAAATTCATTCATATAAAGAGCTTCCATTAAGAGTCGGGGAGCTTGGCATTGTTCACAGGCATGAGATGAGCGGCGTATTAGCAGGCTTATTCAGAGTAAGGGTATTTACCCAGGATGATGCACACCATTTCATGACAGAAGATCAAATGAAATCTGAAGTCAGGTTTTTAATGGATTTATATGAAAGAGTATATACTAAATTTGGGTTTGAATATCATGTAGAGCTATCTACTCGTCCGGAAAAATCAACAGGTACAGATGAACAATGGGATTTTTTGACAAAAACTCTGAAAGAAGTGCTTGATGAAAGCAAAAAAGAGTATAAAATAAATGAAGGAGATGGGGCATTTTACGGCCCAAAGATTGACTTTCATCTGAAAGACTGCCTTGGAAGGACATGGCAATGCGGCACAATTCAACTGGATATGAGCATGCCAGAACGGTTTGAGCTTACTTACATGGGGAAGGACGGCACGCAAAACCACAGGCCTGTAATGCTGCACAGGGTGGTCTATGGAAGCCTTGAGAGGTTTATGGGAATAATAATCGAGCACTTTGCAGGAAAATTTCCTTTGTGGCTAAGCCCTGTACAAGTGCGAATATTGACTGTGGCTGACAGGTTTGAAGACTATGCAAAAAAAATCAAAGACAAATTCTTTGATAAAGATATTAGAATAGAGATTGATTCAAGAAGCGAAAGCATAAGCAAAAAAGTAAGGGAAGCACAGCTGCAAAAGATTCCAATAATATTAACTGTTGGCGAAAAAGAAGAGCAGAATAATACAATCGCAGTAAGAACACTGGATGGAAAAATCAAATTTGGAATGAAGCCTGCTCATCTTCTCGAAAAACTAAGTGAAAACATTAAAAAGAGAGAGATGAAGTTTGAGCTGTAGATTGATGATATTAAGTTAAAGGAAAAATTTTAACAACAATGGCGCGTCACTGCCATTATTGTTGTTAAAATTCTAAAAACAACTAAAAATTCAATATAATGTCATTCTTTTCAGTAACTTTTATAAACACTTCTTTTTTCCTGAATGCTATGTCACAACGACACGGCGGATTCAAGAGAAAAACAAGGCATAAATTTAAGAAATATTATAAGGAAAAAGGTAAGATTTCAATTACCCAGTTTCTTTCAGAGTTTAAAGAGGGAGATAAAGTCATTTTAAAAGCAGAGCCGGCTTATCAGAAAGGCATGTATTATCCAAGATTTCACGGAAAAACAGGCGTAATTCTCAGGAAAAAAGGAGAATGTTATGAACTGATGATTAAAGATTATAAAAAAGAAAAAACTTTAATAGTTCATCCAATACATTTGAAGAAAGCATAAAAAATGAACCCTACAATAATCTCAGAAGACGCTGTCAGCCTGTATGATATCTCAAAAGAGCTGAAAAAAATAAAAAAAAGGGATGAGGAATTAAACATCAGGACAAAAAAATTAGATGAATATCTGAATAATTTTCTTGAGCTTAAGCAAAAACAGGCAGAGGAATTAGAAAAAGAGCTTACTGATTTGAATATACCCAGATTAAAAGAACTTCATATAAAGAAGATTGTAGATATCTTCCCAGATAATATAGAAGGACTAAAACTTGTGCTGAATGCATATCCTCTTACAGTCAGCAAAGATAACTTAGCTAAGATTATTGACGTAATCAAAAAATATAAATCAGCAGAACAATAGCTCAACAGAAGGAGATAGCACAAGTTTTAAATAGAACTATTTCTTATCTATTATATTAATATGGAAGAAAGAAAAAAAGAAGAATATGCCATTGTATTGGATTTTTTATCCCACGGGTATCCATTTGACAAGACTCCGGGATATAAAAAAACAGCAATAGTCCAGTGTATAGGCACTGCGCACATGACTTTGCTGGAGGCTGTCCCAAAAAAGGATATTCTAATTAAAACCTATGAAAAAGTATATATAGGCGAAGGCAAAAGAGATAAGATTCATCATGTTAACGGAAAACTCAACCCTGAAAAACTAACAGCTACTGCCAAAGCAGAACTTAAATTTGTGGTCTCTCAAATGGTTGAATCAAATGAAAAGAAATATGTGGATTTTTTTAATAAAGCGCCTCCTTTAACTACAAGGATGCATACTCTTGAATTACTTCCCGGTCTTGGAAAAAAACATATGTGGGAAATAATTGAAGAGCGCCGGGAAAAAGAATTTGAATCATTTGAAGACGTTAAAAAACGCGTTAAGTTACTTCCGGACCCTAAAAAAATAGTAATAAAAAGGATTATTTCTGAATTAGAGGGCAATGAAAAGTATAATCTGTTTGTGAAGAAATAAAAATAGAAAGAAAATCACTACTGTTCCTGTGTTTCCGGCATAGGTATATTATGCTTTTCTGCAGGCCCTGAAGCAATTACATCATCTATTCTCAAAATCATTGTAGCAACTTCAGAAGCAGAGCTTATTGCCTGGGTTTTTACTTTTAACGGTTCAATTACCCCTGCTTTCCATGCATCTATGACTTTGCCGGAAAAAACATCAATTCCAGCCCATTTTTTGCCTTTGTCATGCGCTGACTTTAGCTCAGTCAGAACATTGATAGGGTCTAACCCTGAGTTCTCTGCAAGTGTTCTCGGTATTATTTCCATTGTTTCAGCAAATGCCCTTACTGCCAGCTGCTCTCTTCCTGATAATGATTCAGCATAATGCCTCAGGTTTCTGGCAACCTCAATTTCAGTTGAGCCTGCGCCTGCAACAACTTTGCCGATTTTCAGGCCGGCAATAACATCGCCTATTGAATCAGTCATTGCTCTATTGACTTCATCAATGACATGCTCTGTGCTTCCTCTGATAAGAATAGTTACGGCTTTTGGGTTAATGCATTCTTCAACAAAAGTCATCTCTTCATCTCCTATTTTTTTTCCATGGACAATGCCTGCTTTGCCCAGGTCTTTTTGTGAAAGGTCATCAAGATTGCTTATTATATTGGCATTTGTAGCTTTGCTGAGTTTTTCCATGTCTGACTTTTTAACTCTCCTGATAGCATAAATTCCTTTCTTGGCTAAAAAATGCTGGGCAATATCATCAATGCCTTTTTGGCAGAAAACAACATTTGCTCCTGCCGAAACAATTTTGTCTATCATATCTTTAAGCATTTTTTCTTCCATATCAAGGAATGCCTGCATCTGGCTTGGATCAGTTATTTGGATTTTTGCATCTGTTTCTGTGTTTTTAATCTCTATCGGGCAATCCAGTAGCGCTGTTTTGGCATTTTTAACGGTTTTGGGCATGTTTGAATGGACTCTTTCCTTGTCAAGCACAATTCCCTGCACAAGCTGGGTTTCTTCAATATTTTCACCTACTTTTTTCTCCAGCTTAATATCGTCTTTGTCAATGGTTATTAAGCCGTTTTCTTTATCCATGACCTGCAGCACAGATAAAACAACTATATCTGCTAAATTGTCTTTATTTGAGCCGGTTCCCTTGCCGGTCATTGCTGTGGCAGCAATTTTTTTTAATAGTTCTATATCTTTTTCAGAAACAGTTTCAGAAATATTATTCAGGATTACCTGGGCTTTTTCAGCAGCTATTCTGTATCCTTTGACAATAACGCTTGGATGAATTTCCATGTCAAGCAGCTCTTCTGCTTTTTTTAATAATTCGCCTGCGATAACTACAGCTGTTGTAGTGCCATCACCAACTTCATCCTCCTGGGTTCTTGCAATCTCCACAATCATTTTTGCAGTAGGATGTTCAATTGACATCTCCTCTAAAATTGTGACTCCGTCATTTGTTACAGTAACATCTCCGAGAGAATCAACAAGCATCTTATCCATTCCTTTTGGACCCAATGTGGTTCTCACTGTTTCTGCAACAAGCTTTGCAGCCATTATATTATTGCGCTGGGCATTTTTCCCGCTGTTGCGTTGTGTTCCTTCAGGTAAGATAAATATTGGTTGTACAGGCTGAGTCATTTTTTACCCCTCAAAAATTATAAACTTAAGTGTGTTGAGAGAATAATGGTTTTTATTTAAATGTTTCTAAAAAACACCTGAGTGTTTTTTCAGTATATTAACGCTGTAATGACTTGATATAAGTCTCGATAACCACAAAGAACAAGTACAGTAATATAAGTGACATTCCTTCTTTCCAGCTTAGGCCGCGGTCAGATTCTGCAAAAGCCAGGAATATAAATGCAATTAATATCATAAAAAATGTGCTTGTGATGAAAATTAATATGTTGCCGACAATTGGAGAGATGATTGCTGTTACACCTAAAACCAGAGTTGAATTAGCAATTACACTACCTATTAAATCTCCCACAGCCATTTCCTCATGCCTGGTTAAAACAGCTTTAGTCTCGAACATTAATTCAGGCAGGCTTGTTCCCATAGAGATTATGAAAAGCCCTATTAAAAGAGGTGCAATATTCAGCTCAATTGAAAGTATGCTTGCATAATCAACCACAAAATTCGCACTCACAATCAGCAGGATAATACTAAGACAAAATAGAATTATGTATTTCAAAATATCAATATGATTAACTTTATTAACTGTTTTCCTGAAAAGTCTCTCCTGTTTAAACAAAGACCACAGATAATATATAAAAACAAGCAGGAGGATAATTCCGTCAATCCTTGAAATTCCTTCTTCAATATTCGGGAATAACCCTATTAATGACCAGACTTTATGATCTATCATAAGGAATACAGGCAAAATAACTATTAACAGCATATAAATCAGGTCCTTTTTGATTATTTTGCTTTTTATCTTAATTCCTCTTGCAAGAAGGGTGACAATGCCAATTACAATAGTCATATCGATGATATTAGAGCCAACTGCATTTCCCAGAGCAAATATTGGCTGTTTATTCAGTGCAGTGACAATCCCTACAAAAAGTTCTGGCAAAGAGGTTGAGACAGCCATTATTATAAAACCTACTGTAAATTCATTTAATCTAAAAAAAGAAGAAATCTTTACAAGTGACTTAACAAGATAACCGCTGGATTTTACAAGAACAATACAGGCAACCAGGAAAAAAAACAGGTTTTTGATAATCATATTGTCTAACTTTAGTTCAGATGTATTTAATCTTTTTGGTTTTAAAGAAAAATTTTATTTAGAGGATTTTAATGACCTTGTATTTCCGAAACATTTATATATAAATTCATACTTTGTATGATAAAATAATATTTTATGTGAAGAAGGCGAAAATATGTGCGAAGGAAGTTGTGATAAAGCAGATTACAAATATGTAAGAAAAATGCTCTCAAAGTATAATTCCATTTATAATAAAACTCCGGATATATTACTTGATGCATCAGAAGTTGAAAATTGTGTTTCCAGAATTTTTCATGGCAATTGCAGGGATGAATTAGCATGGTTTAGTTCTGATATGAGTGTAGGAGAGTTTATAACAGTATTGAATTCTTTCTAAAATTTAATTTTTTATAGAATCTACTTATTACTTTTTTTCTGCTTTATCGCTTATAATTGCGGAATTTCCAGAAGGATCTTCAATTGTTATAATAAGTTTTTCCCTGCCCCACAGGACTCTTTGTATTTTTTTAAGTAGGTTTTTTGCCTTTTTCTGGGCACTCTTGTCTTCAGCATCATCCCTCTGAGTTTCTAACATTTTCTTCACCCTGTTAATGATGCCTTCAACATTTGTGATGTATCCATTGGAGACGGGTCCCGGGGAGATTGTGACTATTCTGGGAATCTTAATAGTAGCTTTGCTTGATTTAACTATCCTGACTTTAAGATCCTCTTCATTTTCAACTTCAAAAGAATATTTGCATGGGTCCTTCTTCTCTTCAGATTCAATATCAGCCATGTGATAATTACAATTGCTGCAGTCCATTGAAAAAATATAACAGACACCAAAATAGGGAATGTCTTTTGTTGTTTCCATTAATGTAAGGTTATTTGTATGGCACATAGGACAGGGTTGCCCTTTTAGGATGTCTGGTGTTTCCTGGTTCATACCATGCATAAAAAATTACAGAGCTATTTAAAGATTTTGATTTGAAAAAATTTACATCTGCGAATAGAAATAAGCGAATAATTTATATACCTGTGGAATTGTATATTGAATTAAATCATGAACATAACTGTCTTATTAATAATCATTGGATCACTCTTGCTGTTTTTTTTATTCCTGAAATTAATTAAAAAAATCCTGAAAGCGATTATTTTTTTCACATTGTTTCTTTTTATTATAAGCAGTGTCCTGGGTTTTTTTGTAATTAGCGATATATACAACCTGAAAAATAATGAAAAGAGGGTTTTTTTAATTGAAGGAGATAAATTGTACACAGGATTCAAAACAGCTGATTTTGAAAAGGTTAGTTATCTGTCTGATGACAGGATAAATGAGTTAAAGGAATATTTCAGAAAAAAAGAATATAAGCAAATTTTAGCTGATGACAATAAAATAATCTTTTTAAATGTTTCATCAATAAATCCAGAAGAAACTATTGTTGTCGGTGATTCTGAATACAACCTTAACTATATTTTAAATCACATTAAAAATAATAAAAAAGAAATAGAATCCACTTCATTAGATGATGAAAATATCAATTCATATTTATTTAGCGAGCTTTTTAAGAAGATAAGTAATGAAAAAGAATTCTGGTTTGTTTTAAATGAGTACAGAAAGGGAATTGTTGAGGTTTATCCGAAGAGTTTGCTTTTCAGGATATTATAGAAACTTTTAAATAATCTTTTATTCTGGTGATTAACTATCTTAAAAGAAAGAATGAAAAAGATAATATTAATCCTTGGATTCTTGATTTTGATTCCTGTTATATCTGCAAAGGAATTGGTCTATAATGACTGGGTATTTAATAACCAGACAATTTATTTAGACAGCAAAGAATATGCATTTTTAGTCAGTAATGCGGGAAATAATCTCATTGTTAAATTTGACGGCTATTTTGAGGTTATTGATAAAAGGGAATGCATACTGGTTTCTCCAAGGGAATTTTGTTTTAATGGTTCCTCATACAGTAATGAAATTAATGATTTTAAAGCTTATATTGAAATTTCTTATCTAAAGCCTGAACTCGAGATCAGGAGAACAATTGATAACAATATCCTTAAAGTAGGGGAAGATGCAAATTTTGAGATAGAGATAACTAATACAGGCGATATAACTTCAAAGGATGCTGATTTTATTGAGGAATTTCCTGCACAGGTTGTGATTAAAAGTGTTTCCGGAGCGTGTGATAAGATAGGTAATAAAATCTCATGGCACGGAGATATTAAAACTAATGAAATAATCAGTTGTGAATATGAGATATATACAACAGAAAAAATTGACTCGGTATTAAAGGCAGCAGTGTTTTATAATGATGGATTTTCAGACCAGGTGACCTATTCAGGACCGATTCATCTTTATTCATCATCAATACTTGGCATGGATTTTTCAGCAACAAAAGACCAAATCCAGATTAATGAGAATACAGAGCTTTTCATCAATTTAACTAATACAGAAGGCGAGGCCATAGAAATAACTAAACTTGAGATAAAAATTCCGGATGAGCTGATTGTAGATAAGACATCACTGGAAAAAGAAAATAATGTTTACAAGTGGGAGGGAAAAATTAAAAGCAATGACGCAAAAAGCCTCTCTTTTTTACTTTCCGGAAAATTAACAGGTGTATCAGTCATTAACGGCAACATGGAATACGAATATAATAATATTGAATTTAAAAACCTGAATTTCAAGACAAATGTTAAAGTTAAAGAACAAGGGCTCGAGATTGATTCATCATTAGCAGATAATACGCGCTATGATTCTAACCAGAATATTGCATTCAGGGTTAAAGTAAATAATAAAAATGAATATTCCGACATAAAAAACATTGAATTTAATATTGACACAGAGCTTTTCTATGTAGATAATAAAAGTCTTGATTCAATCGAAAAAAACAGGACAGCATTAGTATTGAATATGAATTCCCCTGTTGCAAATGTCTATACAACGGAAAATTTTCCTGTATTAATCAATATAAGCTATGAATCAGTTTATGGTGAAAAATTTTTCCAGTCGCTTACAAGGAATATAATTGTTGAGCCTATTAAAAAGATTATAATTAAAAAAACAATCTCCCCTGTTTCAGTTGAGGAAAAAAAACAGGCCGTTGTTAAAGTGGATATTACAAATGAGAGAAATATTGACCTGGAGAATATTTATGTTTCTGAGTTCTTGCCTTCCGGATTGAGCATTGAAGGCCCGGTATCCGCTATTGTTGAGCTGAAAAAAGGAGAAACAAAAACAGCGTATTCTTATAAAATCATAGTACAGGAGGTGCAAAATACAAGTAACTTTATACTAAATACTACTGCAAAATATTCAAAAGACGAGAAATCATATTTATTTACAGGCTCAGGTACACTTGAGGTAATCCCGAAAAAACTTAAAATATCTGTACAAAAATCAGTCACAGAAAAAGAAGTATATATGGGAGAGATAATTCCTGTGAAATATGTAATTGAAAACCAGGAGCAGGAACCTGCATTCAATCTCATTCTTTATGCCAGTGAAAATAATTATATTGATACATTAAATAATTTTAATTTCAGCATTCCCAAACTAAACCCGGGCGAGAAGATAATTATCGAAAAAGAACAGATTAGGCCAAAAAAAACAGGAGAGATTATAATTGACAGCTCTGTTATTTATTATGAGGATATAAAAGGCAGGATTTCCAGTACTGAGTCATCGTCCTTTGCCTTGAATGTAAAAGAGAGCCATTCAAAAGGCCCCGTGATTATAATAGAAAAAAGCTCAGATATTTATGTCACGGATGTAAATGACAATGTGGAGATAACATTAAAAATAAAAAACACAGGAGATGAAGATGCAGATATTGCATTGTCGGATAATGATAAAACATGGGGCATGAAGATTAGCGCAAACAAAGAAGAAATAATAAATTATAATTTGAGTTTTCCGGATCCGGGTGAAATAACACTTGGCAGGGCTTATGCATATTATACCTACCTTAACAATGAGTATAGGACATGTTCTAATCAAATAAAGGTAAAAGTAATGGAAGAAGAGAAAAATTCGGAAGAGGAAAATCAATTGACTGAATCAGAAGAAAATAATGAACCCTTGACTAATACCGGCAAAGAACCTGAATCAAATCTTAAAAAAAATATATTTAGAAGATTTTTTGACTGGATATTCAGCGTGTTTAAAAAGTAAGGTTTAAGAACTAAGAACAAAATTTATATATCCTTTTGCTCTTTTAAGATATTATGACAGAATATAAATGCAGTTTATGTGGAGGGGTGTTAAAAAAACAGGAACTTAAAGTGATAGGTAATATTAAATACACAATGTATAGATGCGAGAAATGTAACCGTAGTGTTGCAAAAAGCGATTAGGGCTTAAAACCAAATGGCAGTTTGGGTCTAAACAAAAAAGAGGTAATAAATTGTATATTTCAGATATATATGTTTATGCGGGTTTTGCCTTTGCAAGCCTGCTTATTATTATGAAATCTGCCTCATATATTATCACGGCAGTTTCACATTATGCAAAAAAAACAGGCCTCTCAGATTATCTGATTGGTTTTCTGGTTGTTTCTATCGGAACAAGTCTGCCTGAATTGACAACCGCGTTCATGGCTTCATTTTCAGGAGATAATAGACTAGTTATTGGAGATGTTATAGGAGCAAATATAATTGATGTAACTCTTGTGCTGGGTTTAACCTCAATCATTGGAAAAAGGATTAAAATCCACGGAAAAGTGCTTGACAAAACAGTATTTACTGTTTTACTGATGTCTATATTGCCTTTATTATTTGGCATTGACGGCAAAATTAACAGATTAGAGGGGATTGCATTAATTCTTGCTTTTTTTGCATATATTTTTGCACTGCTGAAGAAAGAAGGTCATTTCGGTCATATTAAAAAACAGATTTTATGGAAAGATATTTGGCAGGACATGCTGATTGTAGCAGGCTGTCTTGTTGCTTTGCTGCTAAGCACAAGGTGGCTTATTATATCTGCACAGAAAATATCCTCCATTTGGGGGATTTCACCTTATTTTGTAGGCTTGGTACTCATGGCAATCGGAACAACAATCCCTGAATTAACAGTTGAAATTTCCTCGGTATTAAAAGGATCTACAGGCATAGCTTTCGGGGATATACTTGGAAGTGTCGTGTGTAACTCTTCG
Organism: Candidatus Woesearchaeota archaeon; assembly: GCA_016935095.1. GTDB lineage: Archaea > Nanobdellota > Nanobdellia > Woesearchaeales > GW2011-AR15 > WJJD01. The sequence goes on along the minus strand of JAFGRO010000017.1, from coordinate 13,387 downwards.
CTTGTTTTGGGGCTGGGCGCGGTGATTAAGCCGATTGTGTTTAATAACAGGCCGTTTATCTCAAACGGCTTATTTATGGTGACCTCTGTTTTTATAGCAATAATATTTATTAAGAAAAAAGAGATTACCTGGGAAGAGGGGCTGGGCCTTTTATTATTGTATATTACCTTTTTACTATCAACTGAAATTATTCTTTAAAATTTATTAATACCTTCTTATTTCTATTGTAGCAGGTGATATTTATGGAAAGCAAAGAAGATTATGAAAAAGCACAGTTTATTCAGTTGATTATCAGCCTGCAGGGCTCTGCCTGGATGCTTCTCGGCAAAGTAATGAACCCTTTGACAGGAAATATTGAAAAAAACCTTGAGCAGGCAAAAATTACAATAGATATGATCCAGATGCTGAAAAGCAAAACCAAAGGCAATCTGTCTAAAGAAGAGGAGAATATTCTTAATTCTGTGTTGCAGCAGCTCCAGCTGAATTATGTTGATGAGGTTAATAAAGCTCCGGATTCTGAAAACACTACAAAAGGAGAAAAAGAAGAGGAAATAAAAAAAAGCAGTGAAAAAAAGACAGAAGAAGCAGCAAATGGAAGAGATGAACAAAAACCAAAAGAGAAAAAAGGAAAAAAAAAGAAAAGTGATTGAATAAGATAGGGAATATTAGTATGTAATCCTACTTATAGTCCAGTTATTTCATATTGACTGACTGAATCAGTATACCAACTTCTTATTTTTTTATAGGCATCTTCGCTTACTGCGTATAAAGAGCCGGCTGTTACAGCGCCAATGTCAGTTATTGTATCCATTCTGGGACCGCAGAATTTAAGCAGGTTCTCAGTTAGTTCCCAGAGCAGATTAATCCCAAGGCAAATCGCAAAAGCATAAAGCGGCCTTGCCCCCTCTTTTATAAGTTCTCTTGTCAGTGTATAACCCATTATAGTGTGATAAACTGTTGAAGGACCTAACCCATAAGCTGTTTCATATTGTTTAATCCATGGACTATATTCCATTATAGCTTTGCGTGCAGCCATATCCACTCCGCATAATAACCATGGCAAGACCAAATATGCAAATCCTTCCCTGTCCTCCATTAAAGAATCAAAAGCAAGAATTATTTTTTCTAAAAAAATTTTATCTTGTCTTTCTTTCAATTCGCCTACTTTATCCTGAATTGAATTGATTCTTTTTTTTAAGCCATGATAGAATTCAGGCAAAGATGAAGCAATATATCCACAGCAATTTATAGCCAGGGGCATAGTTACTGAACTTATATCAGCAGTTCCGTTAACTGATAATCCATACACACTTGTAACAAATGATAGAATAAAATCAAGCTACATTAATTTTGTCAGGCGGTTTTCCAAGGTAAATGTTCCTGAGAAAGGATTTAATGCAGTTCCAGCTTCTTCAATAACAATTCCCGCTGTTTCTTTGAATGAGAGTAGTTTCTTTAATCCGGACTCAATATATTCATCTAATGTTTTTTGCATCTCAAGAAGCAATTACAGCTAATATTTAATAATTATTGAATAACCTGGTAACAAACCAAAACAAAATCTTTATATATTAGTAAAGCAACAATTCTTTATTATAAGGAGCGGGTAAATGAAAAAAACTCTTGTTTTGATAATTGGTGTTTTATTTTTATTAAGTTTTAATTTAGTTTCTGCTTTATCTTTTGAAGTGGAATATGTGCCTGTGGTAAACCAGATTTACCTGGATGAAAATGCAATATTCAATATAATAATAACCAACACGGGCAATTTTGAAGACGTGTTCCAGGTTTATACGCCGAATATAGCATGGTATGTTGATATAGAGCCTTCAGTTATAAGATTAAAGTCCGGTGAAAGTAAAAACATAACACTTGAGCTGTTGCCGAATGCATGGGCAACCCCTGGCCCTCAAATAGTTAATCTTGTTATTAAAGCAACTTCATCCGGCGACAGGCAATCAAATGAGCTTTCTGTTTATGTTAAAGACTGGTCAATTAAAGGCAGGACTTATGCACCTTCAATTGAGCTGGTGCTCAGGCTGGATGAAAAGATTGATCCGAGAAAGAGCATTCCGGTTGAAATCTATCTGAGAAACAGGAACAGGCTGAATATTCCTGAACTGAAAATCAGGGTTTCCAGTAATCTGGTGTATAAGGAGTATATTATACCCTTTTCAGGCCTGGAAGAGCGCACTGAAGGCCTTGTTTTTAACATTGATCCGCTTACAGTACCCCAGGATGATATAATGACAGTTTCTTTGCTTATGGAGAACCAGTCAGTAAATGAAGTCAATAAGCATTATAGGATTATTGAGTACTCTGAGTTTGTTGAGGAATCTGACTCAAAACAGGAATTGTTCAAGACAATAAAGGATATTACAATAACAAATAAGGGAAACTATGAAAAATATGAAATAAAAAGAGTCGAGATAGGTTTTTTAAATAGTTTATTTACAAAAACTGTTCCGAAAGCAAAAAGGTATTATGAGAATAAAAAGGGATATTATGAATGGGAGCTCCAGCTAAAGCCTGAAGAAGAATTTAAAATACAGCTTGTTACTAATTTCAGGCCTGTAATCTACCTTAGTATTCTTGCAGTGCTGGCAATAATCTTTTATTATATCTCAAGGAGTCCGATTGTATCTAAAAAAGAGCTTATTATTATCGGCTCTGTGAATGCAGGGATTTCAGAGATGAAGATTATCCTTTATTTAAAAAACAGGACATCTGATGTTGTGAATAATATCATGATCAGCGATAAAATACCAAGCTTGGCAGAACTCATAAAAGAATCCTATCTCGGGACTCTTGAGCCGACTAAAATCCTGGTCCATGATAAAAAAGGCACAATTGTAAAGTGGGAGCTTAAATCATTAGAGCCTTTTGAGGAGCGTGTCATAACTTACAGGATAAAATCCAAACTAAATATTGTCGGCGGCATAAGCCTCCCTCCTACTAAGATTAAATTTGACACAAAAAAAGGCAAAGAAAGAGTTATTTTCTCAAATAAATGCGAATTAATGATTAGCCATAATTAATGATTAGCCATAATTAATTTATTTCCTTAGTCTTCTTGTAATCTAATTTTAATTCTTTTAATAAATCCAATAACTTCTGCTTTTCTTTGCCAAGGCCTTTCCAATCCAATAAAACAATATCTGGTTTTTTAGCGGATTTATTTATCATCTCCATGATTAGTTCTTCATCCAGTTCATGGAACATATATTTCGGGCATATATGGCCAATTGCAGTTTCTGAATCAAGCATTATCCTGTTGAAATTAGGGCAGTAATGCGTGCCCCCAAATCCTATTGCTGTTTTATAAGACTTATTCTGAAAAGTTTCAATTGTCTTGATTATTGTTTTAGCTATAACATCTCCTGCGGGTTTTTTGATCCATTCTTCTTCACATGAGCCGATTTCAATGAACATGCACGGCTTTTCAAGATAAGGGCCATGATGAGTGCATTCTAATGTAACCTCATGATGGAGATTTGCTGCATTTTTATTTAATTCAATAAAAGCAGTCTTCATTAAAACAGGATGGGAAATGCATAGTTTTTTGTTTGAACCGCCGAATTCCGCTTTTGAATAATTGCCTGGAGTATGCAATGATAAAGTAGGTCTTTTTGAAGCGCTTTTGTGCTTGGTTGCAAATATAAACAGCTCTGCATTTATCTCCTTGTCAATATTTTCTGCAAAAATTGTGTCTTTTTTTAAAGTATATAATCTCGTGTTTTTTAATTCAAATATATTGTTAATTTTTTTAAAATCATATAAATTCAATAAAGAATCTTTGATATTTAATCCTGCCTTGTCTTTTTCAGAGACTATTATTGCGACATTCATCTTAGTTTAGAGCTCTTGTATATGTGGGGCTTGTAATAAGGCAGCCTTATGATTTCTATGAGCAGGTTTCTTGCTTTTAGTTCTTTTCTTAAGTTATCAGTAAAAGAATTCTGGTCATAGCCCAGGCAGATAATATCCGGCTTTATGTCTTCAATTATTTTATAAGGATCCCCTAAATTGCCTAATATGACTTTATGTGCAAGCTTTAATTTTTTTAATTTATCCAAGCGTTTCATCTCAGGATTATCAGGAAATTTGCCTTTAATTTTTTTAACAGTGAGATCTCTTGCAATAACAACTGTAAGCTCCCCGGACCTTCCGGCTTTTTTCAGGAAGAAAACATGCCCTGGATGGACAATGTCAAATGTGCCGAAGCAGAGGACTTTTGTCATGGATGAAGAGAATAGAATGAAATTTATAAGGTTGGCGGTTGAGATAATAAAATTTCTTAACTATAATCAAGTAGTAAAAATAAAAATATTTATATATAATGGCAATTTTTTTATCTAAGAATCCAAGAAGACAGGTGAAAATAATATGAATTTAGATGATAGAATTAAGCGTTATGAAGGTGATGTGCGACAGTTTATTGAAGCCATTGAAGAAATTAATCCTGAAAGAGTTCATAAATTTGTAAATCCCGATGGACCAGCAGACGGCAGAGTGTATTATTTTGTAAATGATGAAGAGGGTTCTATACATCGTTATGGATGTAGTGGTTTTAGTTATGATCCAGATGTAGCCATTCATAAAATTTCGGAAAGACTCTCCATCCCAGAGGTTTTTGGAAAAGTTGAAGCCCTGCCAGGAAATAATGGAATTATCAGATATTTTTTACCTAATTTGACCTCTGTACGTAAGGATAATGTAGGACAAGACGATGCAAAGAAGTATACTAGATTAATGCATGAGTCTCATGAATCCTGGATTGATGCCATCGCAAGCCTGGGGAGAGGCGATATACAAGTCAGATTTATGCAAAGAGAAGATAGTATGATTATTGCTCATGCATATACAAATACTGAATTTGATGAGGATCATTATGTTACAATTTTAGATGGAATTGGCAATCGTACTATAGAATGCACAACTGAAGAATTAGTACAAAGAGGTATCCCTGATTATAATATAAGAGATATGACTAAAGAATATGAAACTGCCCTTTGTGTTGATAAGGGATGCCAAGTTTTCCAACAGCCTGGATTTCTGCCAGTTGTGAAAAATAAATTAGATCAATTATAATTTTTATTTTTCAAATATTAGTTTTCAAGCTTTGGGAAGAATACTACAAAACATTAATTCTTTTTAAATTTAAATTATTAATTTAGGCTTTGGGAGATTTGCTGGTTGCTCCTAAATATCAAACTTGATGTTCCCCAAGCGCCCCTTGTGCTCTTAAGATTGGAAGGAGCCATTGAGGAACTTTATCTAACACATGAAGGGCAGTAAGCGCTGTTCCTCAATTATGAAAAAATAAAAATAAATTAATTGATAAGAAAATTAAAAAATAAGTTATTAAAAATTAAAAAGAAATAATTTTCAGATTTTGTCTTGATTTTGTTTCATTATACTTTCCGAAAAATATTTATAGTAGTTTCCATTTAAGAATACTAACAAAAATTTATTACTCTAAAATGGGAGGGGGAATTATATGAACAAAGCAAGGAATTTCTTTATATTGTGGGCAATATTATTGGTTATGATTAATGCATGTACAAAATATGAATATACACCTTATCAGCAGACTTCTCTGACATGCCCTGACGGGAGTGTTTTAGAATGTCCGCCATCTGGAGAAGAAGGAGCCGGAGAGATTACAGGTGAAGTTATTTCAGGGGAAGAATTTATCGAGGAGATTCCTCTTGAAGAGGAAACAACAGGAGAAGAGGCAGAAGAATCTATAGTTGAAGAAGAGATTGTTGAAGAAGAAGAGCCGGAAGAAGAACTAGTGGGAGAAGTTGATGAAGAGATTGTTGAAGAGGAAAAAGAAACAGAAGAAGTTGAGGCAGATATTGTTGTCATGGAAGGCGATCTTGTCCAGTTAAAACCAAAAGTATCTGATGCAGACGGTGATGAGATTACTTTGACTTATTCAGAGCCTTTAGATGAGAACGGCGAATGGCAGACCCAGGAAGGGGATGCAGGCCTTCATACAGTTACAATTACAGCAAGCGACGGCAAATCCCAGGTTTCAAAGGAAATAGTAATACTTGTCAAATCCGGAAATTCAGCTCCTGTAATTGATATTGAAGATGAAATCTCTGTAGAAGAGGGCAATATAATTGTTCTTGAGCCTGAAGTAAGCGATGCAGACGGTGATGACATTACAGTTACATATTCAGGATGGATGACCGGAGCTGAATATGAAACAGATTATGAAGATGCCGGTGAGTATATTGTTACTGTTACAGCAAGTGACGGAAAAACTGAAACTTCTAAGGACGTCAAGATTATTGTGGAAAATACTAACAGGAAACCTGTTCTGGTTTTAACTAATATAGAGCAGGCAATGCTGGAAATAACTGAAGGGGAAAAAACAGTTATTGAAACAGAAGTCAGCGATCCTGATGAAGATGATGTTATCATTGAATTTTCTGAGCCCTTTGATGAGAACGGCGAATGGCAGACAGAGGAAGGAGATGCAGGAGAGTATGAGGTTGAAGTAACCGCAAGCGACGGCATGGATGATGTGACTTATGAGGTTCTTGTTGTAGTTATGCCTGTGAATCATCCGCCTGTATTTGCTGAGATTGGAGACCTTGTAATAAATGCAGGAGAAAACCTTAAAAATTACATTAAACCAACTCCAGAAGACCCTGAAGGAGAAGATGTGACTATTGCTTATTCAGGATGGGTAAAAAACATTGATTATGTTGTAAAAGAAAGTGATGCAGGAGAGCATGTGCTTGTAATAAAATATAGTGATGGCATAAATACAGTATCCCAGAATGTATTAATAACAGTGAACAGGCCGCCTAAGTTTGAGATTTAATTTTTTTTACTTTTTCTTTTGTTTTCTATACATTTCCAAGCACCTCCATGCTGATTTTTATGGAGGCTTAATGAGCGTAGAAGCCATGATGTTTTCTTTTTCCAAAGGAAAACACAATGAGCCTTTGCAGTGTACTCACATGAAAAATTAGCTTTGGATGTGCGGTTGTATAGAAAAAGGGGGATGTGGATTGGGAAGTGGAGAACTTTTCATTATATTTATATATAAAGCAAGGTTCACTCTCCTGAAAAATGGCTGTTGTTTATATTGATGAAATATTTGGTAAAGGAGATTCACAAGCATCTGCACCTGGAAGAAATGATGCAGAAATAAAGCTGGCATTGGGAATTCTTGGAGATCCTGAAGATATTTTTTTGCTTGGTTGCGGAATGTATGAATTGATAACAACCTCGCATCAGCCAAAGCTTCGACCTCCAAAGACTTCTATGATTAAATTTATTGATAGATCAGACGATGAAACAGGAGTAAATTATCTTCATGTAATGAACCCACATGCTAGAATACATTTTTCTCTTTCAAATCTTCTTATGAAAACCTCCTATGAGAGAATTTCATCACAAGATCTTGTTTCTGATATGTCAAAAAGGCTTCAGCAGTTAGGTATTAAGGGAGTATATATTGATATTTAAAAGGATGAACTTATTGTTGAACCTTCTTTGTATTGTGGATTTCGTATGTTTCATGGAGATATATTTGACCCAAGTTTTAGAGATGAATTTTTTCGCTTAGGAGCATGTAAGGGTCGGGAAGATCTTATTTTTGCTGGAAATGTGGAAAATAATATTCTTTTCCAAGCGGATATGACTCAAGAGAAATTAGTTGATTTCCATACCCGTATAGCTCTCAGATTAAAGCCCAAAGGCATATATGCATTTTCAACTAATGATGTTTTCTGGCATCATAGAGAAAAGGTAGATTGGGAACAAGTTCCAGACTTCAATAATGGAAAGGGCAGAAGAGAATACAATGCATTATATGATGTATTAAGAAATATTGATGAATCAGGAGATCCTCAGATGCATATAAGCAATCCAGGATTAGAAGTCTTGTTAAAATACACACAGAACAGCTATTTTACAGAGCCTGGAAAACTATTTGGGGAGAACTGTGCTGTGTTCACAGCCAGAAGAGGAGACTATGATGCCTTTCCTAAAGCAAATAAAATATCAAGAAAAGTCCAGGAAGCATTAGCTGAGTATCCTGATTTAGAGATTACTGAAAAACAGGGATCTTATAATGACTTTAAAGCAACTCTGCCAACAGAAACAAATTTAGTTATGGTTAAAATTGGTTCTAATAAATATCGCTGGTGGAATGTTGAAGGAAATTATTATGAATCATTTCCTAGGATAGCTGAAACAAGAGGAAGGGAATCTGACCTTGTAGGATTCAGACCTGATTTTGGATTAAAATTATGTGATTTGTTTTATGAATAATTAGTTTTTTTTTGTCTGGATTTCAGAAACATAAGAAATTATTCTAATTTCTGGGCTTCAAAATTGCTTTGCAATTTAGAAAAATATTTATATACATTGCATATTCTGTATACATTATATACAAAATATACGAGTGATTAAGATGAATGATGAAATAATTGAAATAAGCTCAGAAGATAAAAGCACAACAATAAGGCTTAAAGAAAAAACCAAGAAAATGATGGAGGCTCTCTCGCTTGGAAAAGAGACCCATGAAGAGATTCTTCTCAGGCTGATTAAAATCGCAAACCAGCTGGCAGCACAGTCAGGCACTGAAATATATCATAAAGGAGGAGTCATAGGAACAAAATATGAAAGATTAAATAGGATTTTTTCTATAAAGCGCGGAAAGAAAATTTATTCAGTAGTTTGCACATTTAATGATCTAACTATAATAGATATGCTTAGAAAAGGAGGTCATATACAAAATTATATAACAAACAACCGTAAGATTCCCCAATGGGAGCTTGACCTTGAAATCGTAAACATTAAAGAAGGTAAAGGCGACTGGATATCTCCAGCAGTCTTTAAGAAAAACCATGATAAGATTGAATTCAGCCTGATTTATTTTGCATGCGTAAAACAGGTATTAGAAGAGGCTTTTGACATCTCTATTTATGAAATCATAACAGAAGATGATTTATTTAACATTGAAAAATGGGATAAGCTATATAAAAGATATAACCTTTCAAGAGATTCATTTTACCATGATATTGAAGGACAGCTTAAGATGTTAGAATGACAAGACCAAGCAATATATACCTGCTTTCTGAATTTGCCAACCAAGCAAACTGTAAAGTAAAAAGATACAGGACAGAGCATGAGTCTGTTATCGAATACAAAAAAGATTCTGTATCAATAAAGATCACAGAGACAAACTCTCTTGTTGAAGACAAGTACTCAATGAACCTCCATTCTGCACAATATGTTCTTGAAGGAAAGACAGAAAGCAAAACTGCAATGATACACCACCATCCAAAAGGACACCAGTATAAGCATCTCCAGTTTAAGCTGAAAGCAGAACACAAAGTAATAAGAATAGACCTTGAGCCGTTGGACATTGATGATTATAAAAAATGCATTAAAGGATTTCTTGCAATTTCAAAGCAGATAATTGAATCTGAGAAAAAAGAGTATAAACTACAGGATGATCTTGTAAGCTATTTTTTCAACAACAACATTAAGAAGCTTGAGGGAGAAAAAAACTACCTGCTGGGAAAAATAAAACTTGCATTTGAAAAAGACAGGTTTCTTGATGATAATAGCCATAGCATATCAGAACAGGAATTAACTTCATTAAAATCTGAAAAGCATCTTCTGCCTTTTCTGAACTGGGAGAAATAATCACCTCTTTTTTTCCTGCATTTAATCTTCTGCTTTTTCTCTCTCCGTTACTTTTTGCATATAACTTAATGGCTTAAAAAAATTTAACCTGTAAGAAAATCGTTTAGTCCTGTTTGTCTGCATTTAATTTCAAATTTTTCTTGTTCTTTTGGTCTATCATTTTCATCAATAATGGGAATTCCGTAAACACCGTCATATCCTGGCTTTATTTTTATTTCCTGATTCCTGTTTTTAATTATCACATCAGCTAATTTTTCATCGGCTACTTTCGCCAGTTCTTCTCTGGAAACATTTAGTAAAATATTGTACTCATTATCAAACTTATTTATTAGATCATAAAAAATCTGCCATGATTTTTTTGTAGCCACGCCTATATTATATACAGATGAAATCAGGTCAGATAAGGGAATCAGTTTTTTATAGGGAACAGCTCCTTCAGGCTTAAAACCAAGAGCCCTGTCTGCAAGTTCCTCAACTCTATGATCCACTCCAATTGTCAATGGCCTTCTGCATCTTGGGCAAATATTATTTATTTTAATTGATTCTTTAGGAGAATAGACAACATTGCAGTTCCTGTGTCCGTCCCAATGATATTTGCCGTAACTTGGATCAACTTCAATTGTCTCTTTTAATCCTTGTTTTGTCTTCAATGCATTAATAATATTGTCATACGTTAACTTATCTAATTCAAACACAGTTGCTTCTCTTCCAAGTCTCCAGGGCCAGAAACTGTGTGAATCAGAAAAACTTACTAGTGAATATTTATCTAACTGGGATAATCTCCAGTTCATCTCAGGGTCTGAAGAAAGCCCTGTTTCTAATGCATGGATATGTTTTGTCTGGTCCTGAAAACATTCTTTAACAGAATCAAACCCTGAATTAGAGCCAAACATACTAAACCAGGGGGTCCAGATATGCGCTGGAATTATTTCAACAGAATCATCAACCTCTTTCATTAGTTCAACAAATTCAGGGCAGGGAATCCCGAAAATAGGCCTGCCGTCATAATCAACTCTGCCCCTCTTTTTTAGAACATCTGTTATCTGAGCAACAATCTCAAAATTCTTTGCAAACACAACATTATGGACTTTTCTTCCTTTTCCTCCTTGTGAATAAATCAATGAAATTTCTGAAGATAATAAAAAAGGAAAACCTGTTTTTGTCTTTAAAATTCCAGTTTCATCTTCTTCCAGATTAGATTTTAGTTCATCAATCCATTCCGGATGCGTAAAATCACCTGTCCCTAGAAGGTTTATCCCTTTTATTTTTGCATATTTTTTTAAGTTTTTAATATCTAATTGCTTAGAGCAGGCCCTGCTGTATTTTGAGTGGATGTGTAAATCTGAGATTATTTGCATAAAAAGAAAGATAATTTGTGCATTAAAAAAGATTTTGAAAAACTGTACTGGTAAATTTCATAACTTAATAATAAGGCAACAACAATGGCGCGATGGAATTGAGCGTAGCGAAATGAAATAGGACTCACAATTTTTTCCTTTGTGAGACCGTCGCTGCCATTATTGTTGTTGTCTTAATATATTTTTAATAAAAGTTAACCAGCTTTTATCCATACAACTATTTTTGTCATTTCCGTCTCACTTTTATATTCTGAGATATAATTTATTTTAAATATTCATTATTTTTTCCTGTATATTGGTGATATTTATGGATAAAAAAGCACAGGATAATGATTCTAAAACAAAACCGCAGGCACCGGCTCAACCAGCTCAATTTGATATTAACCAGATCCCTAACCTTCCAAAAGAAGCCAAGGAAAAACTGGAGAAAATCAGGAAAAAGCTGGAAGATTTCCAAAAAGAAGTTCTGGCTAAATTTGACAAGTATGTTATAGGGATTTCACTACTGCCTGCAAAAAACATGATTCCTCCTGTGAAAGGGATTGGGTTTCCGCAGCCTATGACTTTAAAGCAACCGCCTGTGCAGCAGGCTCCGAAACAGGATGAAATAAGCGTACTTGTGCTTGTAGATGATTCTGACAGCAAGCGCATGAGAAAGTTTGAGCTGTTAAATAAATTAAATGCAATTATACAGAAAATCGCAAAAGATATTGACCCGAAAATCAAGCCCGAGACTGTAATATTAAGCGAGGTCTGGCAGAATTGTTATGACGCGAAATATGAGCTCCTGAAATTAATCTCAATGAGTGTGCCTGTATATGATACAGGGATGCTCTCAGCAATAAAAATCTCTGAGATTCATAAACAGATGGTATTGAAAAAATTCGAGAGATATATATGCTGTTATGTTTTGGCGGGTTCATTAGTGCAGGGAAAAGCAACGCCTGAATCTGATATTGATGTTTTTATAGTGATAGATGACACTGATGTCAAGAAAATGACCCGGGCTGAGCTGAAAGACAAATTAAGGGCGATAATCATAGGTATGGGCCTTGAGGCAGGGGAATTAACCAAGATAAGAAACAAGATAAATATCCAGGTATATATCCTTACTGATTTCTGGGATAATATAAAAGAGGCAAACCCTATTATATTTACTTTTTTAAGGGACGGCATTCCATTCTATGACAGAGGTATATTTATGCCATGGAAGCAGCTATTGAAAATGGGCAGGGTAAAACCAAGCCAGGAATCAATAGATATATTCATGCATTCCGGTGATCAGATGCTTCAGAGGATCAAGTTTAAGATAAGGGGCATAGGCATGGATGATATATTCTATTCAATTTTAACTCCGAGCCAGGCTGCACTGATGTTATATGGCTATCCTCCTCCAACACCAAAAGAAACACCGGGCATGATGAGGGAAGTATTCATTAAAAAAGAAAAACTGCTGGAGGAAGAATACATCAAGATACTTGAAGACAGCATTAACACAAGAAAAGAGCTTGAGCACGGGACAATGAAAGATATAACAGGCAAAGATATAGATAAATTGATGGAAAATTCTGAAAAATACCTCAAGAGGATCAAGAAATTATTTAAGCAGATTGATAAAATAAAAGAAGAGGAATCTGTGCTGCATCTTTATGAAAATTGCATTACTATATGCAGGGATGTTTTAAAGCTCGAGGGAGAAGAAAATGTTAAAGAGACTGAATTAGAAAAAATATTCCAGGCAGAGCTGATACATAAAGGCAAGATCCCTCAGAAATATGACAGGATGTTAAGCCAGATTATAAAAGCAAAAAAAGATTATGATGAAGGGAAATTAACCAAGACAGACATACATAATGTAAGGAAAGACTCAAAAGACTTTATAAAATTCATGATTGAGTATATCCAGAGAAAACGCGGCAAGGAGCTTGAAAAAACCAAAATCAGGGTAAAGCACGGCAGTAAATTCGGTGAAGTGACTCTGCTGGGAAAAGAGGCTTTTATTATTCATGACATTGACAACGAGGAAAAAGATATCTCCAAAGCAGAGATTGATGAAAAAGGCAAATTAATTAATATCAAGAAATCTTCATTAGAGGAATATGAAAAAGCGCTAACTAAATTAGAGATTCCGGCTAAAGTATTCATCAAGCAGCCGATATTCGAAGACTTGAAGAATATCTTCGGCAAGGATGTTGAGATATTGATTAATTATTGATTTTTTTTATTTTCTATTAAATTCTTTTTTTATTTAAAATTTTCAGGCTTGTAGAGATATTGATTTTATTTTTTTAAATATAAATTAAATCATCAACAACATGACAGCGACGGTCTTTGAAAGGAAAAACTTC
>JAFGRO010000016.1 GCA_016935095.1 Candidatus Woesearchaeota archaeon | reverse complement strand
TTAGAAATATCACTTGATTTATCTGGGAAGGGTATAATTAGAGGAGTAAGTGTAGGCACATTAGAAGTAGCTATGGATGAATATTTTTTACAACTTGAAGATCTTCAGGAGCCTTATTCTGGATTGCCTTATACTGAGCCGTGTCTGGCAATAGATTTAGTTAGTGCTCCTAAAAGAGTTGAATGGATCGATAATAAGAAAGAGTTATCAGATTATTTAGGAGAATCATCCCATTTAAAAAAACCAGACCAGACACTATATGTCAGAATGCATTTCCCTGCCAGGGTTGTTAAAGAACTTCCTCTTGTCTATAAAGGAGTTCCTGTATGCTATAAAACAGCAGGAAAAAGTTCTGCTTAGCAAAACTTATTTTTCTATCTCAACAACATTGCTGTTAATCCTTTTTTCAGGCGCTGAATTTGAATCAAAACCGTTTCTTATAACAGATATCCTGTAATAATTTGTGCCCTGTTTGAATTTTTCAGCAGGCACTTCATAAGTTACAGTTGATTTGTCTGAAATAACCGTAATATAGCCGTCATCAGGATATTGCAATTCTGGATTTTCCTGAGACCATACAACCTTGTAATAAGCCAGGTCATCATCTGTATATTCAGTCCAGCTCAGCACAAGCTTAGTGTCATCCTCAGATAATTCATATTCAAGGCTGCACTCATAATCAATTTCTGTTTCATCTCCCGTCGGCTCTTCATAATCTTCTGCTGTCAGCGTAACAGGATTGCTGTATATCTTGCCTGTGTTAGTAAGCACAGTAATTGAATAATAGCTTTTGTCTGCCCTTATCTTATCTTCAAATGAATTAACATTCTTGTCAGTAATATATTTGATATAGTCGTTCTCAGGATATTTCGGCCACTCGACGCTATCTGAAAAAACAACCTTATATCCCAGCAGGTCACTGCATTCATATTTGGACCATTCCAGTTTAATTTTATTGTCAATAATCTCTCCCTCAAGAGTTATATCTTCATCACAGTCTCCTGAATACACTTCTTTTTCAGCAGCTGTTTCCTTATCCAGCTCTTTTGTTTTTTCAGATTCTTTTTCCTGCGATTTTTCCTGTTCTTTTGTCTCTTCTTTATTTTTTTCTTCAGTTCCTTCTTTGCTTTCCTCTTTGGTCTTTTCCTCAGCCTGCTTGCCGACTTTTTTCAGGCAGATTACTTCCTGAGTATCAATGTCAATATATGCATAGATATCAAGGCTTGAATCCGGGTCCATCATTGTGACCTTATAATGGGGCTTTGCCTCAAGCTCAATCCCGCAGATCTCTTTAACATTGGCATTTTCAGCAGGTATATTTGCCTCTGTAATCTTTATCATTGTAATATCTGCATTAGGGTACTGGTTCAAGAACTCCTGGACCTGTGAATTCGCTTTCAATAATGTTACCGGGTCAAAAGTATCACATGAAGAGATCAGCACGCACAAACTTATTAATAAACTCAATAAGACATTCCTTTTCATTATATCACCTTTTTTTGTAAGAAAAAAGACCAGAAAATTTATTTCATCAAATTTTCGCTGCCTTTTTTTTAGAATTATTAATTGAATAATAACTATATAAATGTAACTGAAATAATAAAATGTAATTCAAGTCTGAATAATTTTTTTATTTTTAATTTATTTTCATAATTAAGGGAGAGTTCACGTTGCCCTCGCTGTAAAAACATGAAGTCCCTCAATGGCTCCCTCTGCTTGTTTAATCACAAGGGGCGCTTGGGGAACATCAAGTTTAACATGAAGAGCTATATCCAACTTCTCCAAGCATAAAAATAAAAAACAAATACCTAAAAATTAAAATTTTTAAAATATTTTAAAATTTATCATTAAAGAACTCAACAAGAATCCTGTTCACTTCATCCAAATTCTCAGTTAAGCCGTGACTGGCTCCTTTTATTACATGCATTTCTTTTTCTGAAGTTATATAATTAAAAAATTCTCTTGCAATCTCTACTGGAATATAAGGATCAGAATCTGAATGTATTATCAAGACAGGGCATTTGATCTTTTTAACAAGTTCAGGATTATTGTATTTCTGGGCATCTGTATGAAAATCATAGCTAAGGTTAAATTGAGTGTTTTCATCTTCATAATAATGTAAAAATCCTTTTTTTCCCCAATTCTCAATTTCTTCTTTTGGCATTGCATATGGTGCATAAGTATCCCTGGTAAATGTGCATGAAAGAAGAGCTATTGCATTAATGGAAGGATTTTCAGAAGCCTCAATCATCGCTGTTGCCGCACCTGTTGAGTGCCCAAAAAGACCTAATTTATCGAATTGGTAATTTTTTCTTAAGAATTCAATTGCTGCTTCTAAATCATTTACATTCTGAGTAATTGTCGTCTTTGAAATATCTCCTTCAGAATTGCCATGCCCTGCAAAATCAAATGTCATGACTAAAAATCCTGAATTCATCAGTGCATTGGCCCAGCTTATCTTATTTTTTGCATCCTTGTTTCCGGCAAAACCGTGCATTATTATAATTGCATTTTCATATTTATCAGGGATATATAAATCAGCAGCAAGTTTATTCCCAAGATTGTTTTTAAAATGAAATGATTTAATCATATTTTAAAAATAAAATGTGAGAATAATAAAAAATTTTTTATTTCACTTCTGATTTAAGCATTAAATGAGCATTGTAAGGATATTCGGGGTTTTTGACGGCATATGCGCTATACTGTTTATTTTAACCCATTTTTTTTCACTGCCTGACAAAGCGCTTTTCATTATAGCGGGTTATCTTATCATAAAGGGAACTTTGTTCACAGTAATGGCAAAAGACATTGCAAGCATAATTGATTTAATCTGCGGCTTATATGCTTTGATGATTGTGATTAATGTATACCATGCAATTGCCACAACACTTGTAATCTTATGGTTGGCTGAAAAAAGTATTGTTAGCTTTATCAGGCTGGGGTAAAGAGGATTAGTTAAATATTTAAACAGGAATATTTTTTATAGAAGTATGAAATTCTGGACTAAATTTGCTTTGGTTTTTTCATTGTTTTTTCTCTTATTAGATTTAGTTTTTATGTTTGTTATGACCTCAAAGTGTAACGATATGCTCATTCCCAATAGTATTTGTCTTTTTAAATTCCCTCCTCCTTTTCTGGAAATAATCTTAAAATTCATTCTACTTTTATTGTTGGGCATTATAATAGGATTTATTCTTCAAAGATTGCTCTTAAAAAATGGACCTAAAATAAATTTACCTAACATAAGTCCCATTAAATTATTAATTTTATTATTGATAATAATTGGATCAATTCCGCTAATTTTTATTATTCTGATGCTTGTTCTTCCAGGCCGAGAAAGAGCAGAGTTAGTAATAAGTGATCAGAACCAAGATATTCAAAGTACCATTTCTAATATAGAGGAATCTACCAAACTAATTAAAGGTTTCTCAATATCTAATTCCAATATAAAAAAGATATTATATATAAACGAAGAAGACTATATTAAACTAAATTCAATAATCCTTAATTTTAATATCGAATGCAAGTCTCCTGGTTTATTGAAGATATATTTAAACAAAGAAATGATGTTTAATTCTTCTGATTGCAATAAAAATTCTATTGAAGTAGATGTAAAAAACTTAGTTATAGGAGACAATATTATAGAGTTTGTCTTAGATGGTGAAAATTATATTATAAATGATATTAATATAGAATATCACTAGAGCTGAAAAATGAGATTTTTCAATATAAATTTATAAGTCTTTCTTAATAGTATAGGTATGAATAATAATTAAGATTTGTTGTTTTCCAAATATTTATCAATTCTAGTTATCATTTCTTCTTTAGTTTTTGCATTCTTTATCTCTTCAGCCATATGATTATATTTAAAAACACCTTTAATCCAGTTATAGAAATCATTCCTGAATTCATTTACATGATAATAAAATAATGAATCTTCCATTATTTTAAGCTCTTCAATAAGCTCCTTGATGTCCTTTAATACTACGCCATTATTCAGCTTAAAGTATTTGTCAGGGGAAGGTTTTTTGTTTATATCAACTTTATTTACATTGCTTTCCTTATTCTCAAGCTTTTTTATTTCCTGTTCCTGCTTAATTTCATCTTCATCTTCTTTTTGTTCATTTGCAGGTTCTTCGGGCTTTTGTTCTGGTTTTTGCTCCGGCTTTTTCTCACCTTTCTGCTCCTGTGGCTCCTGTTTTTTTTCCTCATGTTTCGGCTGTTCTTCTGGCTTTTTCTCTTCCTGTTTTGGCTGCTCTGGATTTTCACCTGTTTTTTCTTCAGGTTTTTGCTCACCTTCTTCTGCCTGTTTTTCAATCCTTTCCTCAGCCTTCCTGTCTTCCTGGATTTCCTGCCCTAGCTTCAGTTTATCCATGAGTATTTTCTGTAAAAAAAGCAAAGATTCATTTGTTTTTTTCAGCTGCGGGGTTTTTTCAATGAGCTCTTTAGAAGTTTCAAGCTCATCTATTTTATCAACAAAGCTTTGTTCCACTTCAGGGTCTGCCCTGGCTGATTTGTCAATAACCTGTATTATTTTGTTGATATTGTCCAGCTTCTGCTTAAGCTCCTTTTCAAGGCCCTTCTCCTTTAATATATCTGCCAGGCCTTCTTTAATCTCTTCATGAAGTCTCTTCAGTTCCTGGTTTTCGATTTCAATCATTCTCCTTATCTGTTCCTCATGCGTAATTACCAGCTGACGAAGCTTTTCCTCTTTTCTTTTTTCATCATACACCATGTATTTCATAAATGTCATGACAACCAGAGGAATAATGCCCATAACAAGGATAAATATCCATACGACAATCTGGCAGAAATAAAACAAGTACAGGGAAACAGCAACTATCATTAAAATCCCGTTTATTAAAAACATGTGGAGGTTTCTTTCCAATGAATAAATTTTCTGCAATTGCTGCAGCCTGTCTAATCTTTCAAACTTTCTTGTCTTTTTATACTGCCTTATGTATAGTTTGCCGAGCAGATAGCATACAACCAGAACCAGGGAAGATATTAAGACAAAGATCCATGGAAACGGACCGCACCCTCTTATAATGAATTCAATGATCTGGCCGGGCCTTTCTAATATTGGCCTTATCCCCTCACAGGGAGGGCATGGGCCGCCGCAGTCTATTCCTGTCTCGCCCTGGTTCTGGATCCCGTCATCACATGTGGGTATTTTGCATATCTTTTCAAAAGGATGGCAAAATCCGGATTTGCAGTCAGTATCAACCCTGCATTTTTTATTAAGGTCACAATGCTCGCAAATCAGGCCGCCGCAGTCTATATCAGATTCATCCTGGTTCAATAAATAATCAAAGCATGTGCCCATGTAAGTACAGTTTCTTAGCTCTTCAGGCTTTGTATAATTTGTATGGCAGACATTCAAATCACTGCAGTTCCTTGTCTGGATCTCTTCAATAGGGCAGACTTCAGGCATCCACTCTGTGCAGACCCAGTTCTCAACACAGACTGTTGCTGAAATATTTCTTCCTCCTGTAACATAGCCTCCCTGGCCTCCTGCTCCCCCCCCTCCGCCTCCTCCTCCGGCTTCTTCTTCTCCGCCTCCGCCTCCTCCGCCCGGGCCTCCCGGGCCTGGTGTCTGATTCTGGGGGCATAGCCCGCAGTCCTCTGCACAGTTTATGCATGACTCGCCTATCTCACACCAGTCATTGCCGCATCTTGGCTCAGGATTTATATCCACCCTGTGGAATTCTCCTGAATACCAGACTGTGTCTCCGGTAGTGAGTGTGCTTTCATTATTAATCCTGAATAGGATATTCTGCCCCTGGAAAGCCCCTTCTGTAGTATTTGAAGTTGAGTTATCATCACCCAGACAGGATAATAAGCCGTAATAACCAGTATTCTGGACATAAAACACGCCGCATGAAGCATTATAAGCATAAGTCTCAATTATTGTGCCGGCAGGAAGAGGTGTGTTATTAACATCGTAGATTGTAACAGTCCCGTAAAACTCAGTGGGTATGAGTGGTATTGAATCATAATAGGGCGGAACAGGATATGAATATGCAAGATAAGCACATACCAAAAAAAACATTATTATTATTATTTTTTTCATTTTTACCAGTCTATTAACAAAGTATCATCCACAAGCATGTTTATCCAGTAGCCATAATAGGGCGAGGTATAATTCAAATCCTGGTCTGAAGTCTTGCTTGTATTCCATGTGTATTCTTTCCATTCATCTGTGGGATCAGAGGCATTATACAGGTAAATAATATCATAATTTGTGCCGATTGACTGCAATGTCTCAGTTATATTTTTTGGAGTTAATGTAGGATATCCTATTAAATTCCAGCCCCGGTAAAGCTCAATATAATTAGGGGTTGCTGTGCTTGAACTAAGAGTAAAATTAGAGGAATAATTCATGTTTATCCAATAGCCTTTTTTCCTGTCAATTTCTGTAAGGTCCTGCACAACCCAGCTGGGCAAAGCAGGATTAAACGCTTTCCAGGGGTCACTTGCATCAGTCGGGTCATACTCATGGACAGAGAAAAGGCTTGAATTTACTGAATAAAAAACATCTGTAACTCCGGTAATTGTAGTTGCGCATGGCACTGAAATCAGATTCCAGCCCTGCTCAAAGACAGCTGAGCAATTAGACTCATTAAGAATAAGGATAAGCACATATGTATCAAGCTCTGCTGCTCCTGTAATCTTATTTTTTAATAATATAAACCCCTCCCTGAACAAAAATAAAGATGATACAATTAAAATTACAATAACTACCGGAATTAATAATGTAATTTTTTTCATTTTATTATCCTTTTTAAAAATCCTGTTTTCCTGTTTTTAGCAAGCGTATAAATACTGAATTTTCCAATGGTTTTTTTCTCGATAATCTCAAGCTCAGCCAGCTGGTTAATAATCCTGAATGTGGTGGCTAAAGGGACTCCTGTCTGCTCAGCAACTTTATTTATATGAAACATCTCCTCCCCTTTTACGAGAAAAAGATTAATTACAGCAAGTGTTTTTTTGTCAATCAGTCCATTGAAATAATCTTTCATCAGATATTTTATCAGAAGCCGGCATATTTAAATTTTTTCATTTTTAAAATAATTATTTCAATTTTAAGAAATATTTTTCATTTTTGGAAAATTAACTGATTAATCTGATTTAGAATTCTTTATTAACATTTTATAAAAATCAAGGGATTCATTATCATAATTGCGCCATTTCATTGGCTGCCTTGCCTGCAAATCGCCATATGCCTGAAAATCCCAGGCTGATTTTTCCTGGCTCATTGCAGTCTCATTCCCATAGTATATTATCTTCGGCTGCTCTGCTGAAAACTGGATTTCTGCAGCCAGCTTAAATTTTTCATTATTGTTCCCGCACTGGAACAGGAACCTGTCCATGTCATGGTTATCAAGAAAACTCGGCAAAAAGAAATTATCAGGATATTTAGAGTAATGCCTTTTCAGTTTTCTCAGCAATAACCCTTTATCAGGAATATCCTGCCCTGCAATATATTTGCTCATCAGTTCCTGGAATTTAAAATCAAGTACACCGTCTAATTCATCAATGTATTCCCTGAATAAATTATCTGAAGACGCGCCGAGTAGCCATTTAAAGTATTTGTTTTTTATATTTATTGTTTTCAGTTCTTTGAATTTTATGCCCCGCATCCATGCCTCCCCTATTAAGACAGCATCCGGAAACTCCTGTTTAATCTCTTTTCTGAAAAACTTCCAGAATTTATGTTTAGGCCCTATGACATGATCCAGCCTGAAACCGTCTAGACCAAGAGACAGCCAGTGTTTTGCTGATTCTACTATATGATCCCTTGCTTCCAGACAGCTTAAATTTAATTTAGGCAATTCTTTAACACTTAAAAAACAAAGATAGTTTTGAGGCCATTTTTTAAAATAAAACCATTTATAATACTGCGAGTTTTTATCTTTCTTTGCTTCTAAAAAAAAAGGGTGCTTATCTGAACAGTGATTTGGCACGAAATCCGCAATGATTCTCATTCCTGAACCATGGGTTTTTTTAATCAATGACTTTAAATCCTCTTCTGTACCGAATTCAGGCTCAACTTTGAAAAAATCAGTAATATGATAGCCGTGATAAGCTGATGTTCTGTAAAAAGGGGAAATCCATAATGTGTTAATTCCCAATTCTTTAAGATAGGGCAGTTTTTCAATAATCCCTTTAATATTTCCTCCTGTAAAAACAGGCTTATCCCAGTCTTTTGCTTTTTCTTTGTCATAACCTGCAAACCTGTCTATCAGAATTTGATAAATTACTGCTCTTTTAAACCAGTCAACAGGCATGGTAAAATAAAATAAAGAAAAAAGAATATATAAATTTTAGCAAAGAGATTAAATCTTCTTCCCGCATTTCCTGCATTTCTTTGCCCTCAGAGGATTAATCTCGCCGCAGTCAGGGCATTTCTTCTTCATTCCTAGGATAAGTAATAACAGGAGGATTATGATTAATATCGGGCCATATGTTATTGCTCCTTCACCTATGTCTTTAATTACCTGTCCTGCCATATAACCGAAGCCTGTCAAAGAATATGGCCCTTCCCATGAATAGACCTTGACAAGGCTCCTTTTGCGCTCGCCGTAATAAGCATGTATCTTAACTACAGGATTATTTTCAATATCCTCATCTGTCATAGGGACATCTACTGCAATTATTTTTTTCTCGCCTTTTCTTATGAATGTAACCTCACCAGGACCATATGTCTCAAGCTGGTCATTGATCAATAAGTCATATAATTCAAGGTCAACAAAAACATCTACTTCACCTGTATTTTTTATCTCAATTAAAAACTGCCCTTTTCTTTTATCATACATTACCCTGAGTATATCTATTTCTGAATTATCCAGTATGCTGACAGTACCTACATCAACAGTTTTTCTTAAAGTGTACTCCAGTGATTTTGGGGATTCGCCGAATATTGTAAAGATTTCTGCGGTTATTTCATTTGCAGTAACAGGGTCAACATCATACACAATTGTCTTATATTCATTCTTGTCAATAAATATAGGGTCAACATCGCCAATTGTCTGTGTCTCAGCGCCGTATCTGAGAGTGATAGTGCCTTTTAAAAATGATGACAACGCAACCAGATTCTGGTATGTAACAAATAACTGCTCACCTGGTTTATTATAACTAACTTCATAAACATCTAAGCCGAGGATATACCTGGGCAGGTAAAACCTGTCAAGGTCCTCTACAGCTGAAATCGGCCCTGTCGGTGATCTTGCGCTCTGGGCAAATTTCACAAAGACACTAATGCCGAGCTGTCTCCTGATAAAAGTTGCAGTTCCGATTAATTCATTGCCTATCAATATGCCTATCTCAATGCCGCTATTCCGGACATATTCCCTGACCTGGTCAGGAACATTATCCCTCCCTATAAAAACAACCGGCTCCACTCCTGACATTATCTCCTGCTCAATAAACTCACCATTAGTCAGGATTACCTGTGTTTTTATCTCACCATTAATTTTTTTATGCAGTTCCTGGTATTTATCAACAAGCGCCTGATTATTCAAAAAGCGGTCTCCAAGACTAATAAATTCAGGATTAAATTCCTCCAGCCTTGTTTTCACTTCCCTGTCAACCTGGCCGTAAACCAGAAGCTCATCAACTTTGACTGATTCCAAGAAGCTGTATATCAGATTTATATTTCTCCTGTTTGCAAATAAAACATAAGCATTGTTTAAAACAGCATACGGCGCAACAGAAATCGCATTATACCCGTATGAATCATCTATAATAATAAATTTAGTAATGCCTTCAAGCTTTTTGGCTAATTCCAGGTTTGAATTATCATAACTGAATTCCTCTACCTCAAATCCCTGTGATTCAAGAATCCCCTTGTATCCTATAATATAAGGATTCTTTTTAGAGTTGATTACCCATATCCGTTTTTCAGTCTTGGGCAGTTGGCTTATTAATAGGGTGCTGTGCCTTGAGCTTACTAAAAAATAAGAGGGTTTCCCCTGGAGCTTTCCATACAGAAGTGTTGAGTAAACATCCTGCCAGTCCGCAGAATTCGATATTATCTGCTGCGGTTCAAAAGCATAAGCTAACTGTAAAACAGCAATAAGGATAAATAAATAAAACAGTAATTTTTTATTCAAATTAGTTCCCCCATCCTATTTTATAAATCTAATAAATTGATTTTATTTAAATTTATTTAAAATTTTTGCTTATTTTTTACAGTAGCAGGTGCAGTTATTGCAAGTAATTTCTCTATTATAGATAAATTCACAGTCATGGTATCTTATTTTAAATGATTTACATGCTGAATTGCATGCATTAATACAGGATTCTTCAGTAGCAATTGAATGAGAGATTGTATTTCCGATAGGCCCGCATTCGTCATTTAATTGCAACTCAGTTATCTCCGGCCTGAATCTCTGATAAATAAAATAAATCAATGAAAGAACACAGATTAGTATGAGTACAGTCTGGATAAAAAGCTTGTTTTTGATTTTCTTCTGATATTTTGTCAGCCTATTCATTTAGTTAATTAAAGAAAACCAAAGTATAAAAATATTACGGAAAAAAATGAGATTATTGTTTTGTTTTTTAATTTATTAATAATTTATAATTGAAGGAATTTATTTTTTAAAGAATTTTCTTTTACTTTTTTCTTTAATATTTTTTTATTTTTAATTTTAGTAATTAAGGGAGAGCGCACGTTGCCCTTGATGTGATTGTAAAAGTCCCTCAATGGCTCCCTTAGAATATATATTTACAAGGGGCGCTTGGGGAACATCTAATTTAAAATAAAGAGCAATTATCAAGGCTCACCAAGCCTGAAAATAAATTTAAAAAAGATTAAAACACCAAATAAATTAGAATTAACTCTAAATCTTATTCTTCTTTTTTCTCTTTTTGAAACCTGAATTCAAAGAATTCTTTTATCTTATTGTATTTTTTTCTTATCTTAGCTGATTTTTTATCAATGAATTGCCTAAGCCTCTTTTTCCTTAATTTTTTTTTAATGAGCTTTATATGAAGAGTATTGTATTTCCCATGAAGTTTCTTCATCTTATCCTGGTAGTTATGTTTGGATTTTTCTTTGTTTTTTTTCAGCTTTAGCTCATTTTCATAATGTTCAAGAATCAGCTGTTTCTGCTCCTCATACCATTCATCCAGTTCAGAAGACTCCATTTTATGTAAACAAGACACCTATAACAATGTGCGTAACCTGTGATTTATCTATGATTTCTCCTTCTTCCAGGTTATCCCCCTGGACATGAATTGTGCTGTTATATATTGCTCTTATCCTGTGGATTACAGGAACTCTGTCTTCATCAATATACCTTATTATCTGTCCCTGCTGAAGAACCTGGTCTGTGTATTTAACCTGTATAAGTGTGTTCCCCTGGAAAACAGAAGGCTGCATTGATGCCCCGGCTATTGTGCCGAAATCATTTGCATCCGCAATAAAAAATCCTGTAGGTATTAACTGGTAATTCAAGTCATCATGGCTTCCCTGGATATAATTAATGTAATTCTGATTCTTTTCAATCTCAACGAGATTATTGTTTATATCAGCAATGCTTGCATTTATCCTTATCAGGCTATGGCCATAAATCACTGAAAATATTATTAAAGTAATTGAAAGGACTGATAAAAGAACATTAAAATAAAACTGGTTTTTATCATACATCATTGCAAAGACCTCTTTTTTGTTTACAAAAAATAGACCAGAAAATTACAAAGTAATTTTCGCTGCCTCTTTTTTAATTTATGTTAATTGCATTACATATTAAATAATTTTTTGTTTTTATCTTATTTTTATTTTTTAGTAGTAAAAACAAAAAGGTTTAAATATAAGATAAGTACACCTTGAATGAAATATTTAAAACTCTTAATATAAAAATAAAATGAGCATCCAAACGCTTACACAAAAAATTTCTGAACTTGACGCTGCGCGTGTTTTAGAATATAGTAACATCTATAACACAGATGTAAAATTTGATGCACATCAAGATGTGGAAAAACAAGTACCAGAAGGTTGTTTTAAAAAAATTTTTGAAGAGGGCATGGGAATTGAACAGTATATTGAAGAACTTCCTGGTAGGGAAACAATTGATTTTCATACAGAATTTGCAAAGTCCTTATTGTTTCAAGCTCAGACAAAAGGAGTTAATTTATATCAGAAAAAAGATTTTATGCAATATTTTTTATCAGTTATTGAAGCAAATATGGATTGGGCATCAAAAGCAGAACTTCTGTCCGTAGATGTATTAAAATCAGTAGAGCCTGCTGCATTACCTGATAATTTTGGAAAACGCATTATTTCTGCGTATTTTAACGCTTCATCTCTAGCCGGAAGTACTGCTGATTATCTGGCTGAAAACGGAGATTTCACTTTACCAGGATTGCTCTACTCTCTTGCAATACAAGCAGATCGTCTATCTGGACATTCTTATGGTCCAGAACTTGTTGATGACTGGGTTGATAAACGAGCAAAGTTTTTATTTAGGAGAAAGGCCACATTATGGCCATGCTATTGAGGCAATTGCTGAAGAAGGATTTAGAATTCTAATGTTTCCAGCTCTTTCTAATAATCTAAAAGCTGTACAAAATGTGCCGTTTACACAGGAGAATTTTGAAAGGATAGGAAGAAGAGATGTTGAAGTACTGTGGGATGCTGTTGAGGAAAATGTAATTTCCTATCAAAAAAAAGAACCAAACTTACCATTTGTACAAGCATACAACACACTTGTTTCACTAAAAGCTGGCTCTGGTTCAATTTCTGCTATGGCAAGAAGAGATTATTGGTTTGTGGGAGATAAACCAATTGAATATACTCCTGTATCTCCAGAACCGCAATAATTAAATCTTTATTTTAAACCAACTCAACCCAGAAATAATAAGGTGTGCTTTGCTCTCCCTGGAGGTCTTTTTCTGCGACAATCATCTGGAAATCATGCTGCTCGAAATTAAAGCCCTGTTTTGAGTTTTCAAGCAGGGTTGCATAAATAAAGCTGCTTGTATCTGATAATAATACTTCTTGGAACAATGCATTCTGGGATATTGTCTGAGAGCTGTCATTCACCCAGGTAGCAGTAGACCTGCATGAATCAGCTGATAAATGGACAGCCCCGACATAAAACTCTCTATGGATCTGGTATTCAAAAGTGCTGTTAATGCTGTCTTCGTTTGCTGTTGTATGGTTCATTACAGTTTCCTCATCGGATATTTCTGTCTGGTCTGCACACTGGATGTCTTCCCAGGTTATTGAGTTATTCCTGGAAGCATATACCTGGCCGCTGGTGCTTGAGAGCTGCCAGTTATATATTGTATAGTCAGATGCATCATCCAGTGTCAGAATCCCGGTTATATTACCTACATAAGCTTTCCATCTTGGATTCTGGGTCTCTGCAAATAAAACCAAAGTTGTAAATGAGCCTCCTGTAGTATTTACAAATGTTGCTGCCGCAGGTGTTTTTGTTTCTGTCTCGTTAAATACAATGGTTGCGCCTGTAGGCTCATTTGCTGCATAAACTGCCCTGAATAATATGAAAAATATTAAGACAAAAGTACAGATTTTAATTAAATAATTTTTAGTTTTCATATTTTTTAAGGGCTTTCCTGTATGTTGTCCAGACAGTCTGGTAATTCTTTTTTAACTTGAGAGAGATCTCATTAAAAGAGAGGTTTTTCTTGTTTCTGAGGAAGATGACAATTGATTCAAGAACACTGTATTTCCTTTCAGCTACTGTAGCCACAGGAATATTTATCTCAGAAGGCTTTATTGAAAGAGGGTTTTTTCTTTTCCTTAGAGAATTTGAATAAGTGCACCATATTGTCCTGTCATCCCTGTTCAGGGCTTCAGCTATCTCATGATAGGATAATTTAAGGAAATTCTTCATATACCTTACAATAATCTCAAGAGAACTAAGCCCGGAATTTTCAAATGCAGAAACAGGTATAAATTTTTTTTCTTCTTTGACTATTTCAAGGACCTGTGCTGCAGAAAGCTTATATTTGTCTTCAAAATAGCTGTTTATGACTTTTAAAGCATCTAATACTTTCTCGTTTTCCAGCTGGTTTTTAAGAAAAACCCCTCCCTTTGCATGCATTATTACTTATTATTTAAGAACTCCTTTATATATTTTATTATTTAAT
>JAFGRO010000015.1 GCA_016935095.1 Candidatus Woesearchaeota archaeon | reverse complement strand
CTTGCTCTTTTTTTGCATTGTTCTTTCACTTTTTCAACCTCAGAACAATGCACGCCCGTGTAAACACGGGCTAGTTGACTTTGCCCGAATTTCACAAACTTTATTAATAATTTAATTTTTTGACTTATTGATTTACCATTTTTAAATCAAAGTTTCAACATATTTATCTTTTAAATAGATAAGAATGAGCAGTGATAATTATTTGAGGTCTGTAAAAAATTCTTTTAATATTAATGGTAATAAAATAAATTCTCTTGAAGAATTCTATAAAGAACTGGAAAAAATAGATGAATCTAAATTTAATACGATAAAACAGGGAATATGTTCATGGATTAAAACTGAGGTTGGAGACACAACTCTTGCAAGGAGGATTAATAATCTCAAATATAAGGAGAATATTATTAAAACAATAAAAAAAAGAGTAGAATATTTGAAAAAAATAGAGCAGTGTTTAGAAAAAGACAAGATACAGGTAGGTCTTGATTTATATGTGAATAGTGTTAAGCTTGTTTTAGATAAAGAAAAATGCATTAGATGCGGGGTTTCTCACACTGTTTGCCCAAAAGAAGCAGTTACGCTTGAAGGAGAAAAGATTGAAGTTGAGAAAGATAAATGTGTTTTATGCGGGTTATGTGTGCCTTTTTGTCCAACAGGGGCATTAGAGATATTTGTTGATGGCAATCCAGAACAACTTGTATATAAGAATGAGAGTCTTCCAGAGTTGCCTGATTTTGAAATAATCAATGAAACCAAGATTAAAAGATTGTTTACAGGAAGCATAACTATAGATGAATCTAAATGCCCTGAGAAATGTGAAGAATGTGTTGTAGCATGTCCGATTAATGTGATTGAAAGAGAGGGCAAAAAAGTTATTGTTGACAGGGATAAATGTGTTTTATGCGGGGCGTGTAAACATGCCTGCCCTGAAGAAGCCATTGAAATTAAGAGAAATAGAATTCTTACAAAAGAAAAAAAGGGATTTTCAGCATCATGGACAGAGGTTATAGACAAACTTCTGGGAACAGAAAAGGTAAATCTCGGTCTTAATGCAGGCTCAATGGAAAAAATGATTGATATTGTTAAAGGTTCAAAAGAATTAACTAAATATACAAAATGACAATGACAACAAAAAAGCAGCCCAAAAAAAGGAAAACAAACAGAGAAAAGCCAATTAAAGAAACTAAACAAGAGCCGAGGATTGGTGTTTTTGTATGCAGTTGCGGTAAAAATATAGGAGGAGTGGTAGATGTAAAGACTGTTACAGAATATGCTAAGACCCTTCCGAATATTAAGGTAGCTATGCTTAATATTTATACATGTGCAGATCCAGGTCAAAATGAGATAAAAAACGCAATTAAAGAACATAATCTTAACAGGGTTGTTGTTGCTGCCTGCTCTCCTAGAATGCATGAGCCGACTTTCAGGAATTGTGTTTCAGAAGCAGGTCTTAACCCCTATCTACTTGAGATGGCAAATCTCAGAGAGCATGATTCATGGGTTCATATATGGGAAAAGGAAAAGGCAACTGAAAAGGCAAAAGAAATTATTAATATAGCTGTTGCAAAAGCACGTTATTTGAAGCCTTTAGAGAATTTTGTTGTTCCTGTTAAAAAAGCGGCTCTTGTTATCGGTGGAGGGGTTGCAGGCTGCCAGGCAGCTTTAGATTTAGCGAGTATGGGTTTCCCGGTTACGCTTGTTGAGAAAGAGCCGTCTATTGGTGGAATCATGGCTGCACTTGATAAGACCTTTCCCACAATGGATTGCTCGATTTGTATTCTCGGCCCGAAATTAGTTGAAGTAGGGAGGCATAAGAATATTAATTTACTCACAAATTCAGAGATTGTTAAAACTGAGGGTTATATTGGAAATTTTAAGGTTACTATTAAAACCAAGCCAAGATATGTTATTGAAGAAAAATGTACAGGATGTGGGGATTGTACAGAAGTATGCCCTGTTATTGTGCCAAGTAAATTTGAGCGCGGATTAAAGCCATTGAAGGCAATTCGCGCGCCTTTTCCACAGGCAGTTCCTTTGAAATATAATATTGATACAGATGCATGCATTAAATGCTATAAATGTGCAGAAGCGTGCAAAGACAGAAGGGCAATTGACTTTACACAGGAAGAAACAATACATGAGATTGAAGTCGGGACAATTATTGTTGCCACTGGCTGCGAGCCCTCTGACCCGAGAGAAAAGCCGGAATACGGATACGGGAGGCTTGCACATGTTGTTTCAGGAATAGAATTTGAGAGGATTATTTGTGCAGGCGGCCCCACCGGAGGTGTCCTGTTAAGAAAAGACGGCAAGCATGCTAAAACATTCGGGTTTATTCAGTGTGTCGGCTCTAGAGATAAATCAATCGGCAAGGAATACTGCTCAAATGTGTGCTGTTTAAATTCAATTAAAAATGCAATGCTTATAAAAGAGCATGATCCTGATGCTACTGTTTATATATTTTATATGGATATCAGGGCATTTGATAAGGGATTCGAGGAATTATATAACAGGGCCCGTGCTAATGGCATTATTTTCATTAAAGGAAGACCTTCACATGTATATGAAAACAGCAGGAAAAATCCTGTTATTGTGACTGAAGATACTCTTACAGGAGAAGTAATGGAAGTAGAGGTTGACCAGGCTATTCTGGCAATAGGTGTGAGACCTTCTTCAACATCAAAGCAAATTGCTGAAAAACTACATATTCCTGTTGATGGACATGGGTTTTTTATGGAATCACATCCAAAACTAAAGCCGATTGATTCTCCTGGAGACGGTATTTATATTGCTGGAGCTGCAATGGAACCGAAAAATATCCATCAGAGTGTTGCATCAGCTTCAGGAGCAGCATCAAGAGCAGCAATCCCTATGAGCAAGGGCGAAGTTGAAATTGAAGGCATTACTATTAAGGTTGATGAAAATAAATGTGTTGGCTGCGGCATGTGTGTAAAAGCATGCCCATATGGCGCAAACAAAATTAATCCGAAAACAAAGAAGGTCGAGCATAATGAAGCACAATGCCATGGTTGCGGCACTTGTGTTGCAGAATGCCCTTTTGGTGCTTTGGACCAGAAGCACTTTACAGATGAGCAGATTATGGCACAGATTGATGCTGCCCTTGCTGTAAATCCAGATAAAAAAATACTCTGCTTTGCATGCAACTGGTGCAGTTATGCAGGATCTGATTTGGCAGGTGTTTCCCGTTTTCAGTATCCTCCTGAAATAAGAATTATAAGAGTCATGTGCTCTGGAAGAGTTTCAGAAAAATTTGTATTAAGGGCATTTGAAAAAGGAGCACAGATTGTCTGGGTTACTGGATGTCATCTTCCTACAGATTGCCATTATATTTCAGGAAACCATTTTGCCAAAAAAAGAATAGAAAAGCTGCAGAAATTATTGCCCAAAAAAGCAGGGCTACCTCCTGAAAGGCTGAAGCTTAACTGGATTTCAGCTGCAGAAGGAAGCATTTTTGCGGAATACGTAAGAAAGCTTGTCAAAGAACTAAATGAGATTAATGCAGGTAAAAAATAGAAAAATGAACTTTGGAATATCACTCACAGTAGTTTTAAAAAAGGACTTAATTGGGTTTTGTAGAGGTATAGAGGGTTATCTTACAAGTATAAATAAGTTAATCAAAATTAAGGAAAAGTATAATTTATCAAACATAGAAATATGGTCTCAACCTCCGATAAACACAGGACTATTATTAAATAATAAAGAAAAAATAAAACATATTCTTAAAAATCATGAAACCAGTTTTCATCTTCCTTTTTGGGAGATTAATATTTCTGCTTTTCAAGAAAATATTAGAAAAGAATCACTAAAAGAGATTAAGTTATGTATGGATTTATGCAATTATCTTGGAATTAAAAAAGCAGTTTTACATCCAGGAACTTTTAATATACTTAACCAGGGACTAGAAGAGACGACTCTTAAAAATTTTGTGAGTTCATTTAAGGAGCTTATGGATTATTCAAAAAATAAAAATATTACAATATTTGTTGAAAATCTGCAGATCCGGGACCTAATGTTTACTAAACCAGAGGATTTTGATATTGTTATAGAGAAGGAAGGATTTATCTGTTTAGATACAGGTCATGCAATAACAAATAATATTAATCCTATTAAATTTTTAGATAGATTCAGAGATAAAATCCTTCATATACATTTCTACTCAAATTTTATAAATCAGCGAGATCAACATCTTCCTCTTGGGGAAGGAGATTTTGATTATAAAATGTTTATTTCAAAATTAAAAGAGATTAATTATGCAGGAAATATTATTTTTGAATTATTCTCAGAACAGGATTTAGCTAAAAGTCTAAACGAAATAAAGGAGCTATTATGACACAAATAAATTTTGAATTGAGAAATGAACTTGTTAAGGAAATTCCAGAACTTCTGAAATGCTTTCAATGCGGGACCTGCGTAAGCAGCTGTTTAGCAGAAAGATATGGCAAAGCATACTCTCCGAGAAGAAAAATATTAATGGCATTATACGGCCAGAAAGACATGCTTGCCAAGGAATTGTGGAGATGTCTTACATGCAACAATTGCAATGAGCGCTGCCCTCAGGAAGTAAATCCTTATGATGTTTTAGTTAAATTAAAAAATTTTGCAGTAAAAAAAGGACTTGTTGATGAAACTATTTTACAACCTGAAAAAACAGTTACGGAAACAGGAAGGTCTTTGCCTTTAAATGAGAGAGTAAATAATCAGAGAAAAGAACTCGGCTTAAATGAATTAAAAGAAATTGATGAACTAAAAAAACTAAAATGAGCGAAGAAAAAAAAGAAAAAGCAGAAGAGAAAACGTATGCATTATTTTTAGGTTGCGTTATACCAATCCAGATTCCGCATATTGAAAAACTAGCAAGAGACTTATTGCCAAAGCTTGGCATTAATATTGTTGATGCAGATTTTTCATGCTGTCCTTTCTATGGTGTCCGGGATATTGATGAAAAAGAGTGGCTCGTAACAGCTGCTCGTAATTTGGCATTGGCAGAAGAACAAAAAATTGATATTATCAGTTTATGCAACGGCTGCTCTCAGACACTGATAGAGGCGAATCATGCTCTACAGGATAAGGAACTAAGAGCTGAAATCAATGAAGTGCTTAAAAAAATAAACAAACAATACAACGGCACAGTTAAAGTATATCATTTTTTGATGGTTTTTGATTCTATGAAAGACCAAATCAAGGCATTAATTAAAAAACCATTTCATGGCTTAAAAATTGCCACACATACAGGCTGCCATTTACTCAGGCCATCTAAGATAATAGGATTTGATGAACCAGAAGACCCCAAAAAATTTGACGACTTTGTTAAATTAATCGGTGCAAATTCTGTTGATTATCATCATAAGGCATTATGCTGCGGTTATACGCAAGTAACAAATGAAAAAGACATGTCTCTGGATTTAATGAAAGATAAATTAGATGAATTAAATGAAAAAAGAGTAGATGCCCTGACTGTTTGCTGCCCAAGCTGTTATCTGCAGTATGACAAGAATCAGGTGTTGATCAGGTCTAAATTCAAGGTTGAATATAAGATTCCTGTGATTCACGCGCTTCAGTTGCTGGGATTGGCTATAGGGATGCGTGCTGATGAGGTTTTTTTACAGAAAAACCGTTCAATAACAGAGGACTTTATGCAAAAAATAAAATGATAAAGCTTGTTATGTTGACTCCATTTGAAAATATAGTCGGAAAAAAAGATATTATGATTGAAAATAAAAAAGGAGAGACTTTCAAAGACCTTGTTGATAAATTAATTAACAAATATGGAGAAAAATTCAAAAAAACAATTATGGATGAAAAAAATAGGATAAAAGACAGTACGATGGTTTTGAAAAACGGAGTCAATATCTCTGCAAAAGAGGATTCAGGATTTAAAGAGAAATTAAATGACGAAGAAGAATACGTGTTTTGCTCAGTAATATCCGGTGGTTAAAATGTCAGAATTTTCAAAAAAGGAGAATATGAATCAAAGTAAGTCAAAAGTTGAGATTAGTGAAAATTCTGAACACACAGAGTCGCAAAAAAAAGGCGACTCTTTTGTATTTAAAGGATATACAGGAAAATACTTGGACATTAATCTTACTAATAGGGAAATTAAAGTAATGAATCTTCCGGATGACTGGCCTAAGAAGTATATAGGCGGCATTGGATTTGGGATAAAAACGGCCTGGGACAACATTCCCAAAGGCGTAGATTCTCTTAGTCCGGAAAATGTCATAAGCTTCTGGACAGGGCCGTTTGCAGGCACGCTTGTTCCGGTTTCTTCGAAATATACTGCTGTTGCCAAATCCCCTTTGACGGATTCGATAGGTTTTGGGATAGCTTCTGGATATTTCGGCGCGGAACTTAAAAGAGCAGGATATGATGGTATTGTTATTCGCGGCAGAGCAGATAAGCTTGTTTATCTGTTTATAGATGATGATGTTATTCAGATAAAAGATGCTTCTCATTTAAAAGGGAAGACAACCTGGGAAACAGAAGACCTGATTAAAAAAGAACAACAGGATGAATCTGTCAGGGTTGCATCTATTGGTTCGGCAGGTGAAAAATTAGTCAGGTATGCATGTATAACCAATGCTAAAAACAGGCATGTCGGAAGAAACGGGCTTGGATGCGTAATGGGTTCTAAAAATCTGAAAGCAATTGCTTTAAGAGGCACAAAAGAGGTTAAAGTTGCAGATTTAAAGATTTTATTGAAAGAAGTAAAGCAACTATACAAAGACTGCCGCGGTCCTAAGATGTATTACGGAAGGGAAGGCACACCAATTAAGATTCTTGTTCATAATAAAAGGGCTGTTCTCGCTACAAAGAATTTCCGGCAGATGACTTTTGAGGGTGCAGAAAAAGTTTCCGGTGAGAGGATGATGAAAGAAAAAGTCCGCAAGCTGCTTGCATGCGAGATGTGTGCTGTTGCCTGTGATCATGTTAATGTTATTTATGAAGGTGAATATAAAGGGACAGTCGGCAGCGTTGATTTTGAATCATTATGGGCTTTAGGTCCTTTATGCGGTGTAGATAATCTGGATGCAATAACAAAAGCAGTTGAGCTTTGCGATACTCTCGGCACAGACACTTTGTCTACAGGCGGCGTTATTGCCTGGGCAATGGAATGCTATGAAAAAGGGATTTTTTCAAAACAGGATACAGATGGCCTGGATTTAAAATTCGGCAATCACAGGGCAATGGTTGAGCTTGTAAGAAGAATTGGCGAGAGAGACGGAAAGTTTGCAACAATGCTTGGAGAGGGAAGCAAAAGAGCAGCTCTTCAGACAGGAAAAAATACAATTAAATTTGCAATGCAGATTAAAGGACTTGAGACAAGTGCATATCCTTTCAGGCCTATGCAGACTGGAGCTTTAGGTCATGCAACCTGTATTACAGGAGCATTTTATCAAAGGTCTGGTAGCTATCAATATGATGAAAAAGACACCTTTGATAGATTCTCATTAGATGATAAAAGAGGAAAGCCTGTTGCGGACGGTGAAGATGATTATACTTTAGTTGATTCTTTAATTATATGTAAATTTTCAAGAAGAATATATACTGATAAGGAAAAGGTTGCTGAGCTATGGTACTGGGTTACTGGAGAAAAACTGAAATATGCTGATTTGCTTGAACGAGGCAGAAGAATTTATACCTTAGGAAAATGCTTTAATGTCAGGCATGGTTTAACTAGAAAAGATGATTACCTCCCGGCTAGAGCATATGAGGAGCCATTAAATGATCATATTAATAAAAATGCTGTCGTAAAAATGAACGAATGGGATATTGCACTGGACAGCTATTATAAATATCGGGGCTGGGATATGAAAACAAGCATACCTACTAAAAAAACACTTAAAGAGCTTGACTTGAATGATGCTGCAGATGAACTGGGTGTTTAAATGGAACAAAAAATAATTGTTTGTGATACAGAAAAATGTACTGGATGTAGAATTTGTGAGTATATATGCGCGGCAGTAAATGAAGGTAAAATAAATCCCCGGCTGTCTAGAATAAGAACAATACGAATTGACCCTATTTTCAATCTGTCAATGAGCTGCAGAAAATGTGATAATCCCAAATGCTTAGATGCATGTGCAAGAAACGCTATAAAGCAGGATGAAAAGACTAAGTTAATAACAGTAGATAAAGATAAATGTGACGGGTGCGGTTATTGTATTGAACAATGCCAGTTTGGTGTTTTGTCTATGGGCATAGATAAAAAAGTTGCTCTTGTTTGCGATACTTGCAAAGAAAACAATGACGGAAAACCCGCTTGTGTTGATTATTGCCCTGTTGAAGCATTAAGCTTTGTGCCTATTTCTAAGATTGAAGACAAAAAAGCTAAGAAATTCCATAAGACCTTGCAGGAAGGGATAGATAAGAAGGAATAGTGAGTGTAATATATTTATTTTGTTCTGCATTATTAATATTATTAACATTATTAACATTAAAGTATAATGCATTATAATGCATTATGAATATTATACTTCGCATTATAATCTTTTAATGCTTTTATTTTTTAAATTAAAATGATTAAACGTTTATTTTTGCATTATAATGTTTATAATGTCCGATAATGCCTATTTAAGAATAATTTATCCTTATTCTGATGATTTTTTTAAGCCGCATTATAATGCATTATAACACATTATATAATGCATTATACAAAACAATTCAATTAAAAATTATTTTTAGCTTTATTTTTTAAAAATAAATTCAATTTATATTTATTTTTGCATTATAATGTCTATTCTTTTTTATTTGATAAAAAAATTAGTGTAAATTATACAGTGTTTTTACTTTTTCTTTACTTTTTATGCTAAATATTTTCACACCTTTAGGTGTTCTAAATTCATCAATTATGTCTTTTTTGGATTTTAGTGAGTTCATATAAACCCTGACTGAGTTTATTGATCTGCCTAATTTTCTTGAAATATCCTCATAAGCAAGAGGTGTATTTTCATTGAAAAGGAAATTTAACAGCTCTTTTTCTCCGGAAGTGAGTGTTTCTTCTATGGGTTCTGGTTTAATTGGTGCATCAAAACTAAATTTTACCTTATTTTGGCCTGTTTTTTCATCTATAATCCTCTCTACTTCGAGGAGAATTTCATCTTTTAAATTGGGATTTTGTTTATTCATATTCATAATCAAATTCTCAAAATAAAGCAATAAATCATTATGATATTTTTCAAGGTCTTTTTTCATGACTTGTTTTATATTTATCTCGATTTTTTCAAGATTTTTTTCAAGTTTCTTATGGCTGGAATGAAGATAACCCACCCAGGAATTCAGATTTTCTATGTTAGTTAATACCTCTTCTTTATGATTTTGATGATTCTCCTGAATATAATTTGCATGCTTATAGAGCTGTTTTATATGCTCATGTAAATGCTCAATCCATTCTTTCTGATGGTCTAGGTGCTTATGGATATTTTTAAAAGAACCAGGCAACTCTTTTTTTTTTCTAAATAACCCCTCTATAAAACCCATACTACAATGAGAATAAAGCAATTATATAAATTTTATGGATTCTTTTTCCTGTAAGTTATAAATGAAAACTTTACTTTTTTATTATTTTTTTTATCAATCCCTTCTCTATCTTCTCTTGAAACTTCCTTCCATTCCTCTTCTAGAATTTCAGGAAACTTTGTATCTCCGTTATAGTCTTTATGTATTCTTGTTATTTCCAGTTTATTTGCATATTTCATTCCCTGTCTGTAGATGCTTGCGCCACCAATAATAAATACTTTTTCATTATCTTTTAAATATTCAAAAGCCTCTTCAAATGAATACTTGGTTATTGCGCCATCAGGATTGTAATTTTTATCAAATGTTAAGACAACATTCTCTCTTCCAGGCAGGGGTCTTGTCGGCAACGACTCATAAGTCACGTCACCCATTATGCAGGGATATCCAAAAGTTTTTTCTTTAAAATGCTTGAAATCTTCGCTAATATGCCAGGGAATCTCTCCTTTGTTTCCTATGATATTGTTTTGGGCAACAGCCACAATTACAATGATTTCCATTATACCGCCACCTCAAACTTGATTCTTGGATGATGCTTATAATCCTCTGCTATTGAATCTGTGTATTTCCATTCAAAAATTGACTTGAAATTATCTGTTTTTATTTTACACAAAGGGAAAGGTTCTCTTTTTAATTGTTCTTTTAATCCTTTAATATGGTTTAAGTAAATGTGTGTATCAGCTAAAAATCCAACAAGCATTCCTTCTTTATAATTTGTTTCTTTTGCCAAAAGATGTAAAAGTAAAGCGTAGCTTGCAATATTAAATGGCAGGCCGAGAGCAACATCAATAGACCTTTGGCTCCATAAAAGGTTTAACTTCCCGTCCATAATTGTAACTTGAAAGCCATAATGACAAAAAGGAGGGATTACTTTATCAATATCCATTGGATTCCAGGCAAGAACAAGCATCTCTCGGCTATAAGGTTGTGTCTTTATGTCTTTAACCAATTTTTTTAATTGATCAACACCTTTTTCACTATAATCAGATTCATAGCTTTCATATTTAGCCCCGAAATGCCTCCACTGCCAGCCGTACATTGGTCCTAAATCTCTTTCCTCTAACATCCTTTTTTTTGTTTTTTCATCATGGGCATAAGAGACTTTTAAAGGAGTGCACCATTCATCCCATATGTGATTATTTCTTTCCTGCAGCCATTTTTTATCTGTAAGGCCTTTAATAAAGAACTCCAGTTCAGAAGCAACAAGTCTAAAAGGGACAGACTTAGTTGTAATCAATGGAAAACCTTCAGACATATCATGCTTAAACATTGCACCAGCTATTGCTAATGTTCCTGTACCTGTACGATCTTTTTTTTCAATTCCGGTATCAAGAATTTTTCTGACAATATCAAGATATGCTCTCATGATTCCTATTTAATTTTAAAAAATTGTTTGAGTTATAAAATTTATTGTAACAAAGAGAATAGATATTATAAAAAAATAACAACAATAATGGCACAGACGAATTTTTCTAAAAACACGAAAAATTCTATTCCATTTTGCTACGCAAAATTCCATCTGGCCATTGTTGTTATTTTTTATATCTTCCAGAAGGGTTTTAAATTCTGTTTGAGTTCATTAAACCTTTTCTCATGTTCTTCTTTTACATCATTTTCAGAAACAGTTGGCTCTTCTTTATAGAGAATGTCTTTGCCTTCTATCCCAGCTATTAAATTAAAAACGCATTTTGGCAAGAAATCAAGGTTATAACCCCCCTCAAGTGTTGCAAAAATGTTTTTGAAATTTTTATTTAATAATCTGCCGATTTCATAATATCCATCAAGAGAGTATCTTAAATTAAGCAGCGGATCTGCATGGTGGCCATCAAAGCCTGCAGATATCCCAACATAATCTGGCTTAAACTGATTTACTATAGGGAGAATTTTTTTTATAGATTCAAGAATTAGGTCATCCCCTGTATCAGGAGGCAATGCAATGTTAATCAAATGCCCTTCTCCTAATCCTTCTCCAATATCATTTACCCAGCCCCAGCCAGGATATGCAGGAAACTGGTGCAATGAACAAAATAAAACACACTCTTCTTCTTTAAAAATCCCGCCTGTTCCATTGCCTGCATGGCCGTCAATATCCAGAATAAATACTCTATTTCCTTTATTTACTAAGTATTTTGTTGCAATGGCAATGTTATTGAAAAGACAAAAACCCATTGGTGTTTGGGAAGTGGCATGATGTCCTGGGGGTCTTACAAGTGCAAATCCGTTTTCTTCAGCAGCCTTGACAGCGGCGCCGACAGCATAACATGCAATATTATAACTATCTTTGCTAGTGTATGTGTCTGCATCAAGCCAATCCTCTGTCTTAGAAAAATCCTTAACTCGTTGAATATGCTCTTTAGTGTGGACTAATTCAATATATTTTTCACCTTTAGGAATCTTTTTTAAGGGTGTTTCTTTGACTTTTTCCAGTTCAACAATTGATTTTAGTCTTTTGTTGTTTTCTGGATGAAGGTTATTGTTATGCTCTGAAAAGATTGGATTATAAATTAGGTTCATAAAAAAAGTTAAAATTAGAAAAAATATAAAGGTATGGGTTTAAAACAGAAATATTATTGTAGGTCTTTGTGATACAAATCTAGAAACACAAGTTTATTTTCTTCTTTTAAATAAGAATAGGACAAGCGGAATGGTTTTACATATACTTCTCTTGTATTTTTTCTACTATATCTCATTGGTTTTCCAATTTCTGGGTTTGATATAATTTTTTTAATCTGCTTCTTTATTTATATTTTTACAGACGCATCTTTAATTTTTTTATAGATTTTACTAAAATTAGGGTCATAATCAACAATTACCATTTGTCTAATTCCTTGAGAAAATCTTCTTCTTTCATAGAAATAAATTCTCCTCTTTCATATCTTTTCCATGCTTCTTCTGTTCTTCTGGCAAACTCAAGATCTTCTTTCAGATTTTTATCTAATTCACTAACTTTTTTAATAATTAATTGGTCTTTATTTTTTATTATAAAGAGTTTCTCACCTACTTTAAATTCATCCCTTAAATCATTAGGAATAACAATTTGTCCTTTTGTACTCATTCTGGTTACACCAACATCTATCATATATATCACCTATGTAAGAAAAATCTTACCTTATATATAAGTTTTTTGGATTTTACTTGTATAGATTTGGTGTTTTGAACTGAACATGATTTATTAAAAATATTTTTATAGTAATAAAATACATAATAAACTATGCTTGGTGTACAACATGAATTTGTAGGAGGAATTATTGGTTTAGTCTTTTCACTTTGGCTACTTATTCAAGGACATCCTCTTTTAGCTGTTGGGTGCTTTTTAATATCAATGTGGGGAGCAAATTTACCTGATTTAATTGATCCACCAACAAGTCCTTTTCATAGAAGCATAGGCCATAATTTAATATCTTTCTTTCTCTTTATATTAGTTTCAATTATTTCACTATCCTTAGCTTTAATTTTCAAATCGTGGCTGTTTATTATTACTGCTTCTTTTTCACTTTCTGTGCTAAGTCATCTTGTTTTAGACTTATTTACCCCTATAGGATTACCTCTGTTTGCAGGAAAATCAATATTAGGATTAATTGAAATTCCTCTTTATTTAATTCCTTATATTAATATTTTAATGTTAATAATCACAATTATTTTAGCTTTTAAAACTATTAAATATTTGGCACAAAAGCTTGGAGGAAAAACAGCACTGTTTCTTTTATTAATACCTATTTGGAGTTCAACATTGCTTTTAGGAATTGCCTTACTTTCAATTAAATGGCTAACTCTATTTGGTTATTTTTTCTTATTTATTTTTACTATTATGGTAATATTAATTTACCTTTGTGGAAATTCGTTGAATAGTAAAATTAAGAAAAAGATATCCAAAAAAACATAGTAAATAAGTTGTCTAGAGCAGCTATAAGCCACTTTCTGTCAGTCTCTGCTTACGAAAAACAGGCAGACTGCCTTAACATTCAACTAAGCCCCATACGGGTTGCACCAGAGAGGGCTCACCGTTTCATCCGTTCCTTGGAAAACGTCAGGGGGTTATCTCAAATCTGTTGCCAGATTCTTCACACCCATCATTCTTTTCATAGGCGGTCTCGTTTCTGAGTGGTTGCCAACCTTTTCAGGTTCTCACTTCCGTGAGTCTCTACTTTCTCCTGCGAGAGGTGAGTGGACTTTCCTCAGGGATTTTTGTTAAAAAATCCCCGTAAGTTAAGCACTGCCCTAGACAAAGGAAGAGAAACTAATACTTTATTTAAAAATATTTTGTTATTTTCGTATTATCTCAACGTTTACCTTCCTGTCAGAACGTGGTCCGTCCAACTCTACAAGCATGAGCGATTGCCATGTTCCTAAAACTAATCTTCCTTGTTTTACAGGGATTGTTTCACTAGGGCTTAATATTGCTGCCTTTATGTGCGAGGCTGCATTTCCATCAATTCTGTCATGCCTGTAATTAGCTCTTTCAGGGATTGCTTTGTTAATAGCATCTAAAAAATCCAAACCTATATTCGGATCATAATTTTCATTTATCACTATGGCTGCGGTTGCATGTAAAGTAAAAATATTGCAAATACCTTCTTTAACACCAGATTCAGAAAGGATTTTATTTACTTTGTCAGTTATATCAATAAGTTCCTGGTGCTTTGAAGAAGAAACAGTGAATATCATAAATTAAAGAAATAAAAAATAATTATTAAATATTTCCTCTTACTTTTTCAGCTTTTAATATTCTTTCAATAGCAAGAGCATATGCTCCTCTTCTCATGCTTGTTTTAAATTTTATTTAAATACCCTTGCTTTGAATACCCTAAGAGAGAACTTATTAGTAATAACATAATTATTTAAAATATTAGTTCTTTTTAATATTTTCAAAATAATATATGTGATACTAAAATGATTGAAATCAGGATTCACGGAAGAGGCGGTCAGGGAGCAAAGACAGCTGCAAATTTTTTGGCAATGGCTGCTCTTGAGCAAGGCAAATTTGTCCAGTCTTTCCCTGAATACGGGCCAGAAAGGGCAGGTGCTCCAATGAAAGCCTATACAAGAATTTCAGAAGAAATAATAAATACATATGCCCCTGTAGTTAATCCTGACTTTGTTTTGGTTATAGACCCTACATTTATCGGCACAATAGATGTTGCAGATGGTTTAAAAGAAAAAGGGATATTGATTGTAAACACAAAAGAAACACCTGATGAAGTTAAGAAAAAAACAGGATTTGACGGAGAGGTTCATTGCGTAGATGCTTCTGGGATATCAATTGCCGCAACTGGCATTAATAAGCCAAATGTGCCAATGCTTGGTGCATTGATCAAAGTTACTAATATTGTTTCAGTTGAATCTATAGAGCATTTGATTAAAAAAAAATTTTTAGAAAAGCTTGGCGAACAAAAAACACAGGCAACAATAGATGCAATTCAAAGAGCACACGATGAGGTAAAATAGAAATGACTGAAAAAAAAGGATGGAAAGAAATCCCTCTAGGGGGGATGATATGCGAAGCAGGCTCTTCTTCAAAGTTTAAAACCGGTGACTGGAAAAGTTTCAGGCCCATTTGGAATAAAGAAAAATGCACTCAATGCATGATGTGTGTTGTTTATTGCCCTGAAGACTGCATCCCTAGGAAAGATGATAAGAGATTAGAGACGGATTTAAGCGTGTGTAAAGGCTGCGGTATCTGCAAGGAAATATGCCCTGTTAAATGTATTGAAATGAAAGAAGAAGGTGCTTCAGATGAGTAAAACAGAAGCATTTACAGGAGCTGATGCAGCTTCTGAAGCAATGCGCCAGATTAATCCGGATGTTGTTGCTGCTTACCCTATAACTCCGCAGACACCTATTGTAATGAAGTTCTCGCAGTTTGTTGCTGACGGAGAGGTTGATACTGAAATGATTCGCGTTGAGAGTGAGCATTCTGCTATGTCTGCTTGTGTTGGTGCAAGCGCCGCAGGAGCAAGGGCAATGACTGCTACAGCCAGTGCAGGACTTGCTTTGATGTGGGAAATTTTAGGAGTAGCTTCAGGCAGCAGGCTTCCTATTGTTATGAATGTTGTCAACAGGGCATTGTCTGCCCCAATAAATATCCATTGTGACCATAGCGATTCAATGGGTGCCCGTGACATTTCATGGATACAGATTTACAGTGAGAATGCACAGGAAGTGTATGAAAATACAATTCTTGCAATAAAGCTTGCAGAGCATCCTGATGTGCATCTTCCTGTAATGGTGTGCCAGGATGGTTTTATTACCTCGCACGGCATACAGAATGTAAAAATTTTTGATGATAATAAAATTAGAGAATTCTTAGGTGAGAGGAAACCAATTAAGGCATTATTAAATGTTAAAGACCCTGTAACAATGGGACCTTTGCAATTGCAGGATTATTATTTTGAAACAAAAAAACAGCAGGATATTGCAATGCAAAATGCAAAAAAAACATACCTTGAAGTTGGAAAAGCACTTTCTGGAATTACAGGAAATACATATGATTTTGTTGAGGCTTATAATTTAGATGACGCAGAGGTGGTTGTAGTAACATTAAACTCAACAGCGGGTACTGTTAAATCAGTTGTTGATAAGATGAAATCGACTGGAAAAAAAGTCGGCCTTTTGAAAATAAAATTATTCAGGCCCTTCCCTTACGAAAAAGTAGCACAACTGCTTGAAAATAAAAGAGCAGTTGCAATACTTGACAGGAGTGAATCATTCGGAGCAGATGCTCCAATTTATGGGGAACTTAAAAATGCATTGTACAATGCAAATAATAAGCCCAAACTTCAAAGTTATATTTTTGGCCTTGGCGGCCGCGACATATATGAGGAAGATATAGAATCTGTTTTTAATGACCTGATCAGTAATAATATTGATCCTAATAAAAGATATATCGGTGTGAGAGAATGAATTTCAAACAATTAGCAGCAAAGCCCCAGAAACTAGCTTCGGGACATAGGAGCTGTGCAGGCTGCGGATTCCCTATAATTGTAAGAGCAGTCTTGGCTTCAACAGATGACCCAATTGTAGTTGCAAATGCAACTGGCTGCTTAGAAGTCACAACAACAATTTATCCTTATTCTTCATGGAAGATTCCTTTTATCCACAGTGCATTTGAAAATGCAGGTGCTACTATATCTGGTGTTGAGACCGCTTATAAAGCACTTAAAAAAAAAGGCAAGATTAACCAGGAGATAAAGTTTGTTGCTTTTGGCGGCGACGGAGGCACATATGACATTGGTTTGCAGAGTCTTTCAGGAACACTTGAGAGAGGCCACAATATATTATATGTTTTATATGATAATGAAGCTTATATGAACACAGGTATCCAGAGAAGCTCTGCCACGCCTTTCGGAGCCT
Source organism: Candidatus Woesearchaeota archaeon (assembly GCA_016935095.1). GTDB lineage: Archaea > Nanobdellota > Nanobdellia > Woesearchaeales > GW2011-AR15 > WJJD01. Next base: position 8,196 of record JAFGRO010000015.1, on the reverse strand, counting down.
CGACAACAACAGATCCGGCTGGTAAACTCCGGCCCGGAAAACAGGAATTTAAAAAGAACATTGCCAAAGTTGTCGCAGCCCATAATATACCTTATGTGGCACAGGCATCTGTGCATAATTTAATTGACTTAACTAAAAAAGCAGAGAAGGCATTCAGCATTAATGGTCCTAAATTTATGGTGGTTTTACAGCCATGCACTCTTGGCTGGAGATATCCCTCTGCCAAGACAATTGAAATAGCTAAATTAGCAGTTGAATCATGTTTCTGGCCTTTGTATGAAATTGAAAACGGCGAATATAAGCTCACTTATAAGCCAAGGGACAAGATTCCTGTTACAGATTTCTTAAAACCACAGGGAAGGTTCAAGCATTTATTCTCTCCAGGAAATGGGCAAATGCTGCAGAAAATCCAGGAACATGTTGACCTTGAATGGGGAAGATTGTTGAAGTTGTGCGGGGAAGCATGATTTTTCATTAGCTTCAACTTCACTTAAACCTTAGTTAATTATTTAAATAATGCAATCTATTTCTATTTTATGAAAGAAGAGATGTCAACAGAATCTTTTTTACTGGTGAGTCTGAAAGAGGATGAGTCTAAGAAACTGGCTCAGGTATTAAGCAATGATACTTCCAGGAAGATTTTAGATTATTTGTCTGGAAAAACACATGCAACAGAAACAGACTTATCTAAAAAATTAGACCTCCCCCTATCAACTGTTCATTATAATCTTACTCATTTAGTCAAATCCAGATTAGTCAATGATGATCATTTTACATATTCAAAAAAAGGAAAAGAGATAATCCATTATTCATTATCAAATAAATATGTTATTATTGCACCCTCTGCAACAGAAAGCTTAAAAGAAAAATTAATGAAAATCCTGCCTGTGTTTTTAATAATTGCTGCGGTTTCAGTTGCACTTAATTTTATTAATAATATCACTCTCAAAGCAAAAAGTGTTTTTAATGCGGAGATGGTGCAGACAGCAAGGGACGGGTTTGCAGAGGAACCAGTCAAAGCAGCGAGAGTGCCTGCTGCATGGGCAACACCTGCTTACCTTAATATAGCATTGTGGTTTTTTATAGGCGCAGTTTGTGCTTTGGTTATTTATGCTGTTGTAAATTATTTTTATAAAAAAAGAAAATGACTTCTTTTTAGTGAAACATTAATTTTAAAAACATTGCTATTTATTTCTTTTTTATGCCTTTTCCTATTATTAAATTCAGGAATGTAAAAAAAGGATTTAAAGAGCATATTGTTCTTAAAGGGATAGACCTTGAGATTAACCTCGGAGAGATGTTTGGTCTTATCGGTTCTTCAGGAGCTGGAAAAACAACTTTTCTGAAGATACTGATTGGATTCCTGGAGCCTGATTCAGGTGACCTTCTTTTTAAAATAGATTCAATAATAAATCCGGAGGTTACAGATTCTGAATTTAAATCCGTATATGAAAATATGACAGAACTGAAAAAGGTTTTTGGGTTTGCAGCACAAACTCCTTCTTTTTATCCAAATCTTACTGTATATGAGAACCTGGATTATTTTGGGATCTTATACAATCTTCCTAAAAGCATAAGAAAAAGAAATGCATATACCCTGCTGAACTTGATTGGTTTAATGTCATCTAAAAATGCATTGGCAAAAAATCTTTCGGGGGGTATGCAGAAACGGCTGGATATAGCATGTGCATTGATTCATGATCCCCGCGTTTTAATATTGGATGAGCCCACAGCTGATTTAGATCCTTTCCTTGGCAAACACATATGGAATTTAATCCAGACAATAAACAGGAAAGGAACAACTGTTGTTGTTTCTTCACACCATATACTTGATTTGGAAAATATATGCACAAGGATCGGGTTCTTAAAAAAAGGCAAATTAATTCATGTAGGTTCAGTCCAGGAACTTTCAAGAAAATTCACATCAACCCAGGAAATTCATCTGGAGTCATACCCTGGAAATTATGATAAAATTATTTCTGAATTTAATAATCATCTGATTATAAGGAAGGAGAACCGAGGTCATGAATTGGTCATATATACAAAAAAACCGGAAATATTATTGCCAAAACTCCTGCAGGAATTAGGAACTTTTAATGAGATTTTAATGGATGTAAAATTAAAAAGAATTTCGCTTGATGAGCTTTTTTCAAAAGACCCGAAAAGATTAAACAAAATATTAGCATCTGCAAAAAATAACTAATTCAAAAATGAAATTATTAAAAATAATCTTGAAAAACATTAAACTGTTAATGAGGTCAAGGATCTCTGCATTTGTTATTATTCTTGCTCCTTTGCTCATAATACTTTTGGTTGGCCTGTCGTTCAGTACAACATCAAGCTTTTTTATTGATATTGGAGTATATGCTGGGGAATATACTGAATTAACAGAATCATTTATACAGAAACTGAATTCAGAGAGCTTTTCAATTACGCGCTATAATAATCAGGAAGAATGCATTAATGATATAAAATTTGGTGTTGTTCATACATGTATAATCTTTCCTGAAGATCTCAGTATTGAAAGTGAAACAACAAACCAGATCCTTTTTTATGTTGATCAGTCAAAAATAAATCTTGTTTACCTTATAATTAACACTTTGTCAGGTTCAATTTCAGACAGGAGCTCTGAAATCAGTTTTGATTTGGCTTCAAGCATAGTTGATACACTATTTGATACAAAAAACAATATAGAAGTAGCCATTGTACAAGTAGATAGCTCAATTCAAAATAATGATGAAGTAGAAAAAGACTCTGTTTTTTCATATGAAAAGTTGAATACATTGGATTTAAGCATACCTGAAAAAGCAGATGTTGGATTATTACAGGAGCCGATGGACAAGATTCTTGACACATTAAATGAGACAAAAATCCAGGCGATTCTTGCAACAAAAAAAGGTTTGGACATGATCGAATATATAAATGAAAATTATCCCTCAATTAATGTGTCTGAATTTGATGAGTTTAAGGATAAATTTGTTTACATAAATAAAACCGTACTTCAAGAATATGATGATATCTTTAAAGACATAAACGGATTATCGAATGTTGTTGATGATTTGGAGGAAAATATTGATGCCCTTGTAAATAAACTGTCTGTTGCAAAAATGGGGAACAGGGATGTTCTGCCAAGGCTTGAGGCAATTAAAAAGACAACTGAATCAATAAGGGAGGGGCTGCAGGAGGCTCGAGATTTACTTAGTAAGAGTGTGAATAATATTAATTCAATACCTGTTACTGCACCTGAAAAGATAGTAAGCCCGATATCAATGGAGATTAAGCCAGTTGTAAAAGAAAAAACCGCACTGAACTATTTGTTCCCGAGCTTAATCGTCCTTTTGGTTATGTTTGTTGGCCTGATGCTGCCTTCCTTATTAATTATAATTGAAAAAAACTCCCAGTCATTTTTCAGGGTGTTTACCACACCGACAAAAGATTATGTGTTTATTATTACAAATTATCTAACAACCCTTATCTTCCTGTTTATCCAATTATTGATTATTTTTCTTGTTTCAGAAGTTTATTTTAAAGTGGAACTATTTGCAAAATTATCCAATTTAATGTTATTGATGTGGATAATTGCAACGGTGTTCATATTCCTTGGGATGCTGATAGGTTATCTCTTTAATTCAGAAGAAATTGCTACACTTGCTTCTGTGAGTGTCGGAAGCATGTTCCTGTTAACTTCAGGAATAATCTTTCCTATAGAAGGCATGCCTTCATATATCCTCGATAAAGTGAAGTTTAATCCCTTTGTTCTGAGTTCAGAATTATTCAAGAAGATTCTGTTGTTTAATGTCAATGTTCTTTCAGTCAGCAGATCATTGATAATTCTTTTTACTTATTCCCTTATTTTGATTGTATTGATTGTGTTAGTTGAAAAATTTTCTAAACTCAAATTTTTACATCAAATTCCTACTAAGAAGCAACTGCAGCGCGAAATTATTGAAGAGTATTTCCAGAAAGAAGGAAATCTTATTATAAATATTGATGAATTTGTTAGTTTTGTAAAAACCATGACAGATGATGAACTAAAATCTGCATTAAATGAGAATGCAGTTGTCCTGTGGCTTAGACTGGTTTTAAATAACAGGAAGCTTGCTAAAAAAATCCAGGAGCTGGAATCACAAACAAAAGAAGCTGTTTTAGGAATATTAGAGCAGGAACTGCATAAATATAAGAGCTAGCTTCAATAGTAAAAAAAGGATAATTTAATATTCTCTTTATTTTTATGTTGTTTGCCATGAAAAAAACAGTTATTGTTTCAGGATGTGTTTGTACAGGAAAAACAACTATTGCAAAACTGATTTCTGGGGAAAAAAACCTGAAATATGTTGATGTGAATAAATTAATCTCCAAATATGGCTTATCAGAAGGATATGATAAGGAAAGAGACTGCAAGATCATTGATACAAAAAAATTAAATCTTGTTTTAATAGATGAAATCAGGAAATTTAAAGAAAAAAAGAACTCAAAATACACTGGGTTAATAATAGATTCACACCTTTCTCATTTTCTTCCGGCACATTATGTTGATTTATGCATTATTACCAAATGCTCTTTGCCTGAATTAAAAAAAAGACTGGAAAAACGAGGATATTCAAAAGAAAAAGTAAGAGAAAATTTAGATGCAGAAATATTTGACACATGCAGGATAGAGGCAATTGAAAAACGGCATAAAGTTAAAGTGATATGCACTGATAAAAAGATTCAATTAAAAGAGCTTGTTGATGAAATAATGAACCCGTGAATTAAAGATGGTAAATATTATAGGGATTTTAGGAGGACTAGGTCCTGAAGCAACAAATCTGTTATATGAAAAGATTATAAAATATACAAAAGCAGAGAAAGACCAGGATCATATTCCTGTTTTGATATATTCAAATCCAAAAATTCATGACAGGATGGATTATAATAAAAAAACATCTCAGAAACTAATTATAAATGATTTGATAAGTTCTGCAAAACAACTTGAAAAAAACAAGGTTTCATTTATTCTTATTCCATGCAATACAGCACATTACTGGATTGAAGAGATGAAGAAAAAACTGAAGACATCTGTAATAGACATGATTGCTGAAACATTAAACTATGTAATTAAAAAATACAGGTGCAGAAAAATCGGTTTGTTAGCAAGGACAGGAACTGTGAACATGGGATTATTTCAAAAATATTGCAATAGATACAATATTGAGCTAATATTGCCTGATGAAAAAGAGCAGGAATTAACTGAAACAATAGTTAGGAAAATTAAAGCAGGCAATTACTCTAAGAAAGACACTTTGAAAATAAAAAAAATAATAAAGAATTTAGAAAACCAAGGTGCAAAAAAAATTCTTCTTGGGTGCACTGAACTTCCTTTGTTGTTTAAACAGCTTCCTAAGAAACTTATTGATCCAATGGATATACTTGCAGTTACTGCAATAAAAAAATGCAGAAAAAATACAAGCAAAGGAGTTATGTTATAGAGTTATATGCAGTCAGGACTGCAGGTATTGCAGCTTCCTCCTTTGCAGCTGCTGCATCCACTGCCGGAAGAACTTATATCATCAGAGGAACCAGCAATATTTAATTTAAAAACTTCTGTAAATTTCTTGTTTTTGCATTTGCTGCAGACTAAGTTTTTTAATTTATTATCTTTCTGGGAAAAGCTGCAGAATAATTCCTCAATATTACTGCATTTAACACATCTGAACTTGTATATTGGCATGATGCCTTGAGAAATATTGTCTGTTTTTAAATTTGATTCCTATAATTTATAAATTCTTTTTTTACCGCTTCCTTAAATTTCTCTTTCACAGCATCAGGGAGGTAATTCTTTTCTTCAATCTCTTTGAATGCTTTTTCAAAATCAGTTGGATATTTTTCAAAAGCCTCATTCATCCCATTTATGCCGATTTTTATTCCGTTAATCTCTATTTGACATGTTTTTAAGAAACTGATTGCTTTCTCAGGGCAGATCTTTTCACAAGCATTGCAGTTTTCCAGGCAATTGTGTGGGTTTTTTACAATTGCCTTTTCTTTTTTTTCAAAAACCTTTTTCGGGCAAAAGTTTACGCATATCATGCATTCTTCTTTGCATCTTCCTGAGTCAATTGTTGGAAACCAGTTTTTTGACATTTTTTACTGCCTTATTTCCACGCTTATTGTTTTTTCAGCAAGTTTTTCTTCATTGAAATCAAGCTCAGCCATTATATCATAAATTCCCTCGCTTATCCCAGAGCAGGTATTGCATCTTGGTGTTGTATAATGTACTTCAACAAGATTTTCATTACCTTTTGTCAGGTTAATCTTTTCAGAATAGCTTAACCTGTAACTGTTTTTTGAATAGATTCCATATACTTTCAGATTGACTCCATTAATATCTTGATTAGATTCTATTAAAACATTAATCTTCATCAGCTCATTTGAATGATACAACTCTTTATCTGCATTTAAGTCAATGATGTTGACCTCTAAAGGCTTTTCTTTTATTAAGTTGTTCCCAATTAAGCTTTGCTTACACCCAATAACAAATAAAATTAAAACCAATACTATTATTTTTTTCATTCCAGCACCTCTATTGAATCAATCTTGCCGTCTCCGCTCAGGTCAAAGCCCTGCACAATGCAATAGAATTTTTCCTGTTCAGAAAATCTCGCTAAAACAAGATTCATATTTCGTGTAAATGCCATTACTGCTGCTTTTGTCCCTATAAACCTGATGCCGGCAATTATCATTATCTTATTCTTAAGATTGTAAGGATTAGGGATTCTCGCTATTAATCCGACAGAATCATCAGTATATGTCTTTTTTTTTGAGATAATCCCCCATGGCTTTTTATCTGAGAATTTAGCCGGAAGAAAATCATTGATTTTCCCGCAGATTAAATTGGTTACCGGGCCTCCCACCACAAATAAATTAATATCTTCATTTAAATCAGTGTCAACATCCAGCTTTGTAATGAATTCTTTGCTGACATTGCAGAAATTTCCAAGGAATAATGCCAGGTCAATTGCATAATGCCCGTCTCTTGCTCTGGCTTTATGAGGTCCATGGGGGTCAGGGCTTCCTACAACAATGCTGGCATTAATCTCATTTTCTTTTGTAAAAGGTTCTAAAAAACCCACTGTTTTGGAATCTTTTTTTTCAGTTAATTCATGCAGCTGTTTCCAGTCATTGCTCAGGGAAACTGCGAAATTCAGGCATCTGGGCGAGAATTTCTTGGCAATTGTTCCTCTTATCTCCTTTTTTTCAGCAATCTCCAGAATTCCGGAGTTAACCATCTGCTTGATATGATAATATACTTTCTGCTCGTGCATCTTAAGTTCTTTTGCAAGCTCAGCAGGATACATAGGGGTTTTGGCAAGCAGCCTGAGAATCTTTTCCCTGATTGGATGGTCTATAATCTTTAATGCAGAGGGATTGTCCACAATAATTGCATTGCTGTAATACAGCTTATTGTCTTTTTCTTTTATGAGGTATGTTTTTGACATTTTAATTTTTCAGATATTTTATAATCTCTTTTGGTCTGAGAATAGGCCAGTCATGGCTGCCATTAATTATTATTAATTTAGAATTTTTAATTTTTTTCTGAAATATATTAGAATATTTTTTAGGAATTAATTCATCATATCTTGCCCAGAATATGGTTGTAGGGCAGCTAATTTTTTTCATGGTGTTTGTATGATCTTTTATAATATTTTTTTTAATTAATTCCCAAAAGCTTTTATTGAAGAGATTCGTAAATAGATTATATTGTCCTTTTATTAAAAGAGGAATTGTTTTTCTGAAATTCCAGAATACACATATCACAGGCTGAACAAATATTATTCTTAATAGAGGTATGATGCAATTATTATAATACTTCAATCCACCAGGAGACATTATAATAAGCTCTTTTATTTTATTTTTTGAAGCAAATTCTATTGCAGGAATAGCTCCGGCAGAATGACCACAGACTACAGGTGTTTTTATTTTTAATTTTATTATAAATTGTTCTACTAAGTCTGATAAATCAGACATTGTTATGGCTCTGTTTGCGTTTTCTGATTTTCCGTGCATAGGAAAATCAATTGCATAAACCTTATAATGCTCACCAAGGTATTGAAATAATTCACTGTATCCTGAAGAATCATAAAACAACGCATGTAAAAAGATAACTGGTTCTCCTTTTCCTTTTTTCAAATAATGGATTTTCAGATTATTTATATTGAT
>JAFGRO010000014.1 GCA_016935095.1 Candidatus Woesearchaeota archaeon | reverse complement strand
TTTTTTTTACTCTTTTTTTTTTTTTTTAATAGTTTTCAATTTAACTTTCTGCATAATATCTAAATAAAAACGCTACTATAAATAGTTTATGGATTTAATTAATTAATCTACTTTTAGAGAGTAAAAAATATTAGTAAAATTTAAATAAGTAAGTATAATAAAATGAATTTATATGTTAACAAGGAAAAAAAAGAGCAAATCTGACAAGAAGATTGAAGTCAAAAAAAAGGCTATTGCTGACTTGGAAAAATTAAAACAGGAATTATCTTCTTCAGATAAAATTGAACAACTTTCAAAAAGATATTTCAGGCTTATAAATACAACTTTTTCCAGGCTGTTTAATATCCATTATGAATTTACCTATGAAGAGTTGATTCAGGATATTGGCAATAAAAGGATTGCTCCCGAACTAAAGGATCTTGTTAAAGAATATGCTGAAAAACTCATTAAGATTGAGTATGCTAAAAAAAAATTATCTAAGAACAATTTAAAAGACCTGATCAGGGATTTTGAAAAGATTATTAACATTGACAAAGTAGAAGAGACTTCAGAAAAAAAGCCAGGTCTTCTGTCAAGGCTATTACCTAAAAAAAAGACTGCGGGAGCTGCTCAGAGAGAATCTGTTCAGAATATAGAAGAAAAAAAAACTATACCAAAAAAAGAACCGGAAGAACTTCCCAAACTAAAAGAACTTCCCAAAACCGAGCTTCCTGGAAAACCAAAAAAGAGTCTTCTTAATAAATTTATCAGTAAAATTAAAACAAAAAAAACTGAAACTATGCCCCCCCCGCCTAAGTTTTTGCAAGATAAAGATTCAAAGCTCGGTGAATTGCCTGAATTTGACATAACAGAAACGAAAAAGGTAAAACAATCTAATAAAAAGACAGAGATAGCAAAACAAAAGCTGGATAAAAACATTGACAAAGTGCTTGAGAAAATAACCTCAGACAAGGAATCGCTTTCAGACCAGTATGAAAAAATTACGCAGGAAAAATCAGAACTCGAGCAGCAAAAGAAAAAAATAAAAAATTACGGGAAAAAAATATCTTCAGACAAACTTAAAAAAATCCAGGAAAGTTTTGATGTTAAAAAATCAGACCTGGACCAGAAGGAAAATCTTTTAAAAAAAAGAGAAGAGCAATTGAATAAAAAGCTGGAAGAAGTAAATAAACTCAAAAAAGAAGTCGGTAAATTATCAACCAAAGTAAGCACAGATGAGGCACTTCTTAAAAACAAGGAACAGGAATTAATGAAAAAAGAGGCATTGCTTAATGAGATTAAAAAGGAGATTGACATTCAGAATAAAAAAGCAATAAGTGAAATTACAAAGTTCAAAAAGAACCTGAAGCAAAAGCAAAAAAAGTTTCTTGAGCTGCAGAAATATTATAATTTAAGGGAGAATAGACTTTCAGTAAATGAATCCCATTTCCTTGAAGCAAAACAAAAGCATTTTAGTTATCTTGAAAAAAATATCCAGAAACACAAAGAACTTCTTGAAAAGGATTTGCTGAAAATTGAGACAGAGCTTACTGAATTAACAGAAAAACAAACAGCAGTTGATAATAAAATTAATGATACTACTAAAAAACACAAATCCTTACTAAAAGAAAAAGAAGTTATTGAAAATGAATTAAAAACCAAAGAGGTCTACTTTCATAATCTTGAAAACGAATTTAAAAACAAAGAGCCAAAACTTAAGGAAACAGCAGAGGATATAGATACAAGGGAGAATAACCTCCTCCATAGAGAAAAAGAATTAAATAAACTTGAATTGGACCTGGAAAACTTAAAAGAAAAAATAAGAAACAAATTAGAAGAACTGGAACTCAAGAGTCTTGATATTAAAAACATTGAGAATAAAGTTGAAAATACAAAATTGAGGCATGAGGCAAGAAAAAAAGCGATTTTAGATAAACAGACCTTGCATTTGGAACAATTAAAAAAATACCAGGACCTTAAAAAAGAGATTGATTCTTCTTTAGGAAAAAGAAAACACAAATTAAATAAAATTACCGAAAAATTAAAAAACAAAGAAACAACCTTGAAATCCAAGAAAAGGAAAACAGACAAATTCTATGAGGGATTGGATTATCTAGGAGAGGATGTATTTGGCATGGATTATAATCTTGAAGAGGATGAAGAAATCCATATTAAAGAGATTTCAGTGACCAAAGAGGAACAGGACATCTCTCAAGGAGTAGGCTCACCTGAATTACTGGAGATGTACAGGCTATTGAATATTGCAAAGATTGCTATCAGCAGAGGTAAGTTTGAGGATGCGGAAAAACTCTATCTCCAGATTAATGAAACATATGAAAGATTAAATGCTGATGAGCAGGAAGAGGTATTTAATGATATATTAAGAGTATATAGACCTAAAGAGGAAAGAGTTATACATGTGCCTTCAGGAGAAGCTTCTTCAGGAGATATTACTTATCTGCTTAATAAGTTCAATGAGACTATAGAAAATAAGAATATTGCAGAATCTTCCAGGATATATAATGAGATACAGGGGGTTTACCGTAATCTTCCAGACAGGGAAAAGGATAAATATTATTATGAGATTATGAAATTGTATAACCAGGTTTCAGAGATACATGATCATTAGAATGCAGCTGTAATAAGCTGTAATATTATGAACCTTTTTATATAAGTTTTTTTTTCCTTATAATCATGGCAAAACAAGGGCCTGCTGTAATGGTTACTGTGTTTATATTAATAATAATCATCTTGATTCTGGTTTATATCCTTTCACTGCCTCCGGAGTTAAGGCAGTCATTGATTGGTTAGCATTTGATTTTGGAAATCAGAATTTAGTTGTACCTTGCATTAGGGATATAATTTCTTGTTATTTCCCTGATTTTCATTTCAGAATAATGCGGCATTTTTATGTGCAGGATTTCATGTGTCAATACTTCAACATAATCCTGACCCATGAGAGTATCAAGAATTTCTATGTAATTTGAATGGATAAACGCCCTGCCGAGAACACCTACGCCAAGAATATGTTCAGGCACTGACCTTACAATAATTCCTGTTGGAGAAAAACTATACGTGAAATTGTCTTTTTTATTTTCTTCAGGTTTGGTTTTATGCTCGTAAACCCTGTTTTCTTTCCTGTTATCTCTTCTTCTGTAAACATAATATCCTCCTGGAACGAATTCATATAATAAGATTTTTGGAGCATCTTTTTCATCAAGTTCAGATTCAATAGTCATTTCCTGTTCGGCCAGGCTTTCAAGTGAAACTTCTTTTTTATTCCTGAATATGAATGCATTTACAGATTTTTCTTCATGTTCAGTTAACCTTTCAAGAACCTCTGATAAAGAGAATTTTCCTGTACCAATGTCTTTTTTTACATCAGTGTCACTTATTAACAATTCATCTTTTTCTGGGGCAATATCTCTATCTGAAATTATTTCTAGTCCGAAAAGCCTCTGCTTTAATTGCTCTATTAACTGGCTCATAAAAAAAAGAAATATAATTATGAATAAAAAACTATTTACTCTTTTTCCCTGGCTTTGAAACAATAGTGAAAATAAATAAAGCAAGGATTATAACAGCAATAACTATCAATATGATATTCAAGTTGGGAATATTTTTTACAATATCCATAATAGCAAATGAGGTTGGTCTTTCTCTTTGCAGTCGGGCCTGTGATATTAGATATCTGCAGCCTTCTACCACTGAATCAATTATCTTTTCTGCCTCATCATAATCTCCGTTTGCCATTGCAACCCTGGCTCTTTTCAGGAATTCATTCAGTTCAAGGCATTCCGGATTGCTTGTCAATAAATCATTGGCAAATGTAATTTTTGTATTAGTAACAGATTCATCTCCGCGGGATTTTTCCAATGAGTTTACATAAATAACTGCAACATCAGAATAATCAGGGTCTGTAATATTTGCATATAAATAAATCTCATAATTCTTAAAGGTCTTATATGAGGTGATAATTAAGTCGGTTGTGACTTTCTCTCCTGATGATAACTGTGGAATAAAATCATCAACAAAGAATAAATCTATAAGGGAATTATTTGTTTCAGCAGACAGTCTTATCCCTTTTAAGGTTATGTTGCCCTTGTTGATTAATGAAATAGGGGCTCTGATTGTGTTATTAACATAAAGAGTAACGGGCTCGGGAGTAATAATGTCAAGATATACAGGTGTTTCAATTTCAACCTCCTGGATAATTGTCTGGGTGATGGTCCTTGTGGAAGTAGTGGTCTGTGTTTCTGTTTCACTTTGTGTTCCGGTTTCTGCAACCCAGGTGATATTGATTGTTATATTATTGCTTCCTGCTGTTGCGCTGCCGTCGCTTGCTGAAAATATGACATAATCAACCCCTACTTCATGGCCTATAATGTAAAGGTTGCTTTCATTTATAGTTATAGTGCAATGCTCAAGGCTTGATACAGTATCATTCACTGAAAAAGTCAAAGCATCATTATCAGGATCTATAAACCTTGAATTGCCTGTTGTAAAATAATTTTCTACATAATAGCTTCCACCCAGGGTGATATTTGAAAAATTTTTAGTCAGGTATGGTGCTCTGTTAACATTTGAGACATTCAGCATCCATGCAAAAGAGACATTATGCAAAAGGAAGCCAGATACATTATCTGCAACTCTCAATGTAATATTATAATATCCTGAGCTGTTGTAACTAAATCCATGGATATATGCGTGGTTATTTGAGACATTAGTCCCGTTGAAATACCATTTATAGATTAACTGGTCACCATCCGGATCTATAGTTGTATGATTAAAAGTCACATTGCCTGCATCTTCGGTTATGCTTAAATAAGTTATATTGCCTGGGAAATATGTTGCAACATCCAGCCACTGGCTTAGGTTAGATGAATTTCCTGCTGTGATATTGTATATGAAGGGAATTCTGCTTTCATTATATATTGTTAAATTGAACTTGCCTACTGTGCTGAGCCCGTGAGAGTCATTTACTGTGATGTTGATTACATACTCTCCCTGCGTCCCAAAATCAGGGGTAAGATGGAAATATGCATTCTGGTGGACCCCGTAATCTGTTGTTGAATAATTTGATATTAGCTGTGAGGGCACTTCATATGAAAAAGTAAGCTGCTCAGACTGGTTAATGCAGCCTGAGCTGAGATCATCATCAAGTGTATAATCTGTAAAAATATCAATTACAAGAGGAAGGCCTTCCACTGCCTCTTCTGTGAAATTAATAAGAACAGGGGCATCTTCTTCAAAACTTATATTTAAAACAAAATTCTCAGTAGAATATGCCCCATATGTATCTGTGACTGTAATCTCCACATTATAAACATCAACAAGGCTGCAGTCTGAAGTAAATGAGATCATGCCGGATGAATTTATATCAAAAAACCAGATATTGTCACTGTAAACTATTGTATCTCCTGTATCACTGTCTGTTGCATTTGCCTGCAAAAAGAAAGGATCATCTTCATAGATTGTCTGGTCAGCTATAGACTCATTAAAATAAGGCGGAGTATTATTCTGAATATATAAATTCAATTCCGAAGTGTTTGAAAGGCCGCTTTTATCAGTAACATTTACTGAATAGGAATATGAATTGCCGATATAGCTTGTGTTTGTAATTGTGAAATTTATTATTCCTGCAGAGGATATGCTGAAAACAGGGCAATCCCCACATGCAGAGGCATTTGAATCATAAGTATGTGTCTCGTTCCAAGATTCAATAAATAAATCCGGATCTGTTACATTGATTTTATAGACAAAGCTCATGTTAAATATGGCTGTTAAATTTGAGATATTATAATTAAGTGAGGGATGTGTATTATTTCCATAGAAGCTGTTATCCTCAATTACAGGCGGATCATTAGTGTTATTGATTTCAAGATTGATATTAATTGTTTCGGATACTGTGCCGTCAGATAATGTGATAGTTATATTATTGCAGTCCACATGCCTGTTATTTAACACATTGGGATAAGTAAAATTAATCAGGCCGGTAGCGTTGTGTACACTTGGGCTTAATGTCTCTATTGTCCAAGGATTGCCGGATTGGCAATTGTTGTTTGGATAGACATTTGTAAAGGTTAAAGTATCACCTTCATTGTCATCAGTGGCATTTATATAAAAAGTGAAATTCCCTCCCTGTACCCAGGAGCCGGTTGTATAATTCAGGAATGAAGGTGCATAATTAACAGAAAGAACAGTTAAATTAAAATCAGTTGTATTGCAGCCATGTGTCGCCTGTTCACAAAGAGTTAATGTAAGTGTATATGTCCCGTTTTTTCTCTGGGCAACATCATTATAAATAAAACTAATGTATGCTGTTTTGTTGTCATTAGTCGTTATGTTGAAAGCTTCATAACCATATTCAGTAAAATAGGTTGAGTTAAGAGTAAAATTAAAGGGGCCTGTCTCGTTTTCTTCGTCATGGGCAATTATTGTGTAATTCAATGTTACATTTTGATAGACAGGATCCGGAGGAAATGTGTCTGTTGTTGAAAAATAAGGAGGATCATTGACCGCAACAACAGTATATCCTGCAGTTGCATTAGTTGGATCTGATGAACCATATGAATCTATAACTCCAAAAGCAATTATATGCGTGCCTATATCAGCATTTCCGGGAGTCCATGATAAACACCCTGTAGCTGTGTCAAAAGAATCAAAAGTAACATCTGCATTATATGAATAGGTTAGGCCATCATTATCCGCGTCATCCGCATCAATGCAGACTGCTTTTGTAATGTCTTCATTAAAAGTCACATTGGAAGTATTCCGGAATTCTGGCCAGGCATTTGCTATGACTGTTGATATTGACGAGCTTGTTATTGTTGTGCTGTTAGATGCGTTTATTGTGCAGTTCCAGGTTTCACCCCTGAAGAAAATGCTTTTTGCAATATAATCATACCATGAATTTTGAGTATAGGTCGAATTCCTGTATAAATTCGTGCCATTAAACCAGTAGACAGTTATATTTAATGCATCAGAAACATCCCACCAGCACCCTAATGCCTGGTTTTTATTCCTGGAAGCTTCTTCACCGGGATCAAAATAAAGGTCATTTATAGTTAATGCCCCTGATAGAGTTACAGCTACCATAAGAGCTAATAAATATATGCCGAAGATTTTTGACAGTTTATTGATTTTCATTTTTTTTGTTTATTTTTTCATCAATAGCATTGATAATGAACTCTTTCAGGGTTGTCTCATCAACAGCGCATCTTATTTTAGCTTTTCTATGAAGCTCATCAGGGATTTCGATGTTT
>JAFGRO010000013.1 GCA_016935095.1 Candidatus Woesearchaeota archaeon | reverse complement strand
TAGTTTTTATATTATTTTTTATTATTTTTGTTTTTGTTTTAATATCAATTTCATTTATTTCAGTTAAAAGTCCTGAACCTAATCTAGATTTTAAATGAGAATTTAGTTTATTATAATTACCCGGAGGTCTATCACCTGTAATTACCACCTGCCTTTTTTTGCTCTGAAAATAATCGAAAATAGAAATAAATTCTTCCTGAAGCCTTTTTGAATTTTCAATATACTGTATATCATCAAATAATATTATATCCAGAGTTATATATTTTTTTTTAAAGTTGTTATAGTTTTTATTTTTTGATAACTGCCCGAAGTCAAATATAAAATCTTTTGATCTGATATAACCTATATTTAAATTTTTATTATTATAATTTATTCTGTTACCTATTGAATTTAATAGGTGTGTTTTTCCTATACCTTGTTTTGAAAAGATATAAAAAGGATTATAATGTTCCCCTGGATTTTCCGCTATTGCAACAGCTGAAGAATATGCAAATTGGTTACATTCACCAGTGATGAAATTATCAAAGTTCATTAATTTATTTAAATTATTATTTATAATTGTATTTTTATAATTATTAATATTAGTTTTGTATTTAAATAATAGTTTATAATTTTTATCTGTTAATTTTATAAATGAAGTTTTTAAAATTTCCAGATAATTATCACGCAGCCAGTTTGCTACAAACTTATTAGGTACACTAATTACAGCAACATTATTGTCAAATTTGTTAATTTCAACTTTTGAGAACCATGTGTCTATTTCTGATTGTGAAATGCTCGATTTCAGGTTCTTTAAAACATTATTCCAGAGATTTTGTTTTGATAACATAGCTATTTTTTTGATATTAAATATTTATTTTTAAAAGCGATTGATTCTAGATAATTTTATGTATAATATCAACTAAAAACTGGTATTTTTATAGAATGTTTTTAATAGAATAACTAATTGTTATTGTTATAATTCTTAAGACTTTTTTTAATAGAAAAAAAGGGTTTTTTAATTTATGATTTTAAGAAAAAAATAAAGGAAGGAGTATTAAAATATGCCCTATTGTATAGGATTGGCTGGTAAGGGTGGAACCGGAAAAACAACAATTGCGGGTTTGCTTGTAAAATATCTTGTAGAGAAAAAAAGAATCCCAGTTCTGGCGGTTGATGCGGATTCAAACGCTAATTTTAACGAAGTATTAGGTCTTAAAGTAGAAGAAACACTGGGAGATGCTAGAGAAGAGATGAAAAAAGGTGTTGCTACCGGAATGACAAAAGATGTTTTTATGGAAATGAAACTTGAACAGGCTGTGGTTGAAGCCGAGGATTTTGATCTTATTGTTATGGGCAGGCCTGAAGGAGCTGGTTGTTATTGTGCCGCAAATACCCTTTTAACACAGTATTTAAGCAGACTTATTGATAATTACACTTCTGTTGTTATTGATAATGAGGCAGGAATGGAACATATAAGCCGACTTACAACTAATAATATCGATATATTACTGATTATCTCCGACGCATCCAGAAGGGGTATTTTATCTGCGGCCAGGATATCTGAGCTTACGGATGAGCTTGGAGTAAGAATAGGAAAAAAACTGTTCATAATAAATCAGGTTAGGGAAGAGAGAAAGGATGATCTTATTAAAGTTGCAGAAGAATTTGGATTGGATGTTGCTGGAATTATACCAGAAGATAAAAATGTAAGAGATTTTGACCTAAGAGGTATTCCGACTATTAACCTTGAAAAAGAAAGTAACGCGATAAAAGCGGCTTACGAGATTTTTAATAACATATTTTACTAAAGATTAACAATATATTGTGTATTATTTTTTGAATATACACATTATATTGTTATAATTTAAAAGATAAATGTTCTATTTTATTGGGAAAAATATCTTGACAAGGTATTCATTGTAAACTATTGTTACCCTCCTGACAGACCAGTTTTTTTGTAAATATATTGATTCAACCTAGGGAGTTTTCGGGATTTTTTCTATAATGCTTTTTTTCGAAAACATATTTAATCTCTTCAAAAAAAAAGATGATTTCATCATCTCAAAAATAAATAATTTAAGTTGTTTTTTTAATATTTTTCGTTAATATTTCTTTATTAAGAATATAAAGACCCATTAAGATAAATCGTAAACAGAAGGAGGAAACAACATTGGCCTTTGAAATTCCAAAACAGCCCTATTCGGGAGTCATTGGTGAAACGGTAATAGGTACTGGTGACGGTGCTGTAAAAATCGGCGGAGAAGAGTCATATCCTTTTTACCTTTTTGAAGGTAAGATGCCGAATGTCCCCAAAATAGCAATGGAGGTATGGGATTATGATCCATCCAAAGAATGGCCGGCGCCGGTAGTTGAAGCGCTTAAGGATGTCCTGTCTTCACCTGAAGGCTGGGCAAAAAAATGTGTAGATGATTACGGCGCTGATGTCATTGTACTTCAGTTAAAAAGTATTGATCCTAATGGAATGAACCGAAGCGCGGATGATGCTGCGGGCATTGCAAAAAAACTGGCTGCCGCAGTCAATGTTCCTATTGTATTCTGGGGCACAGCCAATAATCAGAAGGATGAAGAAGTTCTTAAGAAGATATCCGAAATATGCGACGGAAAAAACGTATCCCTGGCGCCCATAGAAGAAGGCAACCATAAAGGTGTTGGAGCGAGCGCCCTGGGTTACGGTCATACGATTGTGTCATCCTCACCTATCGATGTTAATCTTGCAAAACAGCTTAATATACTCCTCGGAAACCTTGGCGTAAAAAGCAATAAAATCATTATTGACCCAACTACAGGTGGGTTGGGTTATGGTATGGAATACAGCTATTCTGTAATGGAAAGAATCAGGATGGCTGCCCTTACTCAGGAAGATGATAAACTCCAGATACCGATGATCAATAATATAGGTAACGAGATATGGAAATGTAAGGAGGCCGGTCTATCAATTAATGAAGCTCCGACACTGGGAGATCCTGAAAAAAGACCAATACTAATGGAGGTGACGGCTGCTGTATGCTACCTTCTTGCCGGATCGGATATTGTTATTTTAAGGCATCCTGAGAGCGTAAGGATCATTAGATCCTTTATCAATCTGATGACTAACGGCGGATCAGCTTCAGGGATTGCTGAAATATCAAAACTAATGGCAACACAGGAGATTGATCTTGGCTCACTTTCTCCCAAGATGAATCTCACCATAGAAGAGGAAAAAACAGAAAAAAAGGAAAAACCTGCAAAAAAAGAGGCTAAACCCAAAGAGACAAAAGTTGTAGAAAAACCTGCGGCAAAAAAGGCGGAACCTGCACTCAGGAAAGAAGAAAAGAAAGAAGAGGATAAGGTAAATATTGAAGCGGAAGCTAAGTTAAAAGCCGAGGCTGAAGCCAGGGCAAAAGCAGAAGCTGAAGAAGCTTCAAAGAAAAAGGAAGCAGAGGTTAAGGCAAAGGCGGAAGAAGACGCTAAAGCCAGGGCCGAAGCAGAGGCTAAGGCAAAAGCCGATAAAGAGGCAAAAGAAAAGGCTGACGCTGCAAAGGCTAGAGAAGAAGCAAAAACAAAAGAAAAAGAAGATCTCCTAGCCTTAAGATATAAAAGGGCTCAGGAAAGAGAAAAACATGAAGCTGAAATGAAGGCTTCCGAAGGCAGCGTTAAAACAAAGACACCATCTCTGGATCAAATGGATATTGTAGAGAGATTAACTAAAAACCTTGATAAGATACATAAACGGATCTGATTTTAATAAGAAGTTTTTTATTTACAGGATAAAAATTTTTATATTATTTAGTGTTAACATAAATAGAGGAGGAACCTCAAAATGACTACAGAAGAAGTCAAGGTCAAGGCTATCTCTGAAAAGGAAAAAAAGCAGGTAAAAGCTCAGGACCTTACAATAGATCAGGCGACTATGGCCATGATAGACAGATCAAGAGAAATGGAAGTTGAAACCATTTTTGACAGGGCACAGACCATGAAGGCCTGTAATATTGGTATACAGGGCACATGCTGTAAAAACTGTTCCCAGGGACCGTGCCGTTTACCCTTGCCAAAAGGTGGCGTGGAAGGTAAGGATGATAGAAAAGGATTATGTGGCGCCACGCCTGAAACAATAGCAGCAAGAAATTTTGCCCGTATGGTGGCAGGGGGCGCTGCAGCTCATTCTGATCATGGAAGGGGTGTGGCGGAGACCTTTCTAGCTGCGGCCAAAAAGGAAACACATGATTATAAGATACAGGATACAAAAAAACTGCTGGAAATCGCCCCTGATTTTGGCGTGGAAATCAAGGTAAAGGGTGATGACGGAACAATGCTTGACAGGGATATTGATGAAATAGCAGTTGAAGTTGGAGAAAAGGCCCTG